>JAEUUR010000431.1 GCA_016787465.1 Saprospiraceae bacterium
GAATGTTTTGCGCTTTATTTTGTCGGGGGTGTGGCACTTTGGGAATTTTAACGCATAGTAACAGAGTCTTAACTGTTTTTGGTTAAATACTTGTTACCTTGTGCCTCATAATCCGTCGCAAATTGCGCCTTCGCCGGCACACATTCATTCCAAAACCTTTCATTATGTTCAAAAGGGTCTACACCACAACCGGCGTTTTATTTTTTCTCAGCATTCAGGTGGCATCTGCTCAATTAAAATACCTGAATTTAAACGTCAGCCTGAACGGAGGCTATTCCGTTCTAACCCACAAAACAGATTTCCAAACCACACCGCTTTACAGTTTGTATCAATTTGTTGCCATTTCGCACGGCGGCACCGACGATTACACTTGGACTCAGTTTCAGGAAACTTACCAAATCAGGGAGTCGTTTGGGCAGCCAAGAATGGGGTTTAAAGCGCAGTTAACTTACCGCGAATGGCCGATTATTCTTGAAGGTGAAGCGCTGTCTTCTCCATCAGCATATACCAGGCCATCGTATGCAGCCACCCTCGGCCTGGGCAAAAATATTTATATTGCAGACAGCTCCTGTTACTTCAGCTTTCTCGGTGGCTACAAATACGTCATCAAGGATTTTGGCTTTGGAGCAAATACCATTACGAATAGTATCGGTTTGGAGGAAGCCAGGGATTTAGCGGCTCAGTTTTTTGGGCCGAAGGATGCACTTGGCAGGGACAGAGGAGATTTGTTTGCCCTGCATGCCGCATTTGCCAAAACAATCGATTGGTATTACCGTTGGAGCATTGGTATTGAAGGATTTTATGAAATTGACTTGACAGACAAGCTGGTCCGCAGTGCGCGGATGACCAACTACGGCGCCCAAATATTCCTTCGATTCAAAATGTTTGGCAAAAATCCGGAGCCCAATCCGTTTTATCCCAACCCCGGAGGTGGCCGGCGAAACTGATTTTTATTTTGCCGGTTGGGGTAACTTCATATTCAATGTTTCCAGTTTGTCCACGATGGTTTTGGCAATGAAATAATCGCGGTACCAACGGTTGTCAACCGGGCAAATATGCCAGGGTGTGGTGCTTTCATTGATGGCGTATTCGTATGCATCGATGTATTTGTTCCAGAGTTTGCGTTCTTCCCAGTCGCCGTCGTTGTGTTTCCAAAATTTGGCCGGGTCGTCGAGACGTTGCTGCAGTTGAATGCCCTGTTCTTCTTCTGAAATGTGCATGTAAAATTTGAAGATCAGGGTGTTGTTGTCAAACTGGATCAGCTCCTCGAACGCATTGATGGCGGCCATACGTTTTTTAACCCTATCCATATCAATCCAGTTGTGTACCCGTTGGATGAGGATATCCTCGTAGTGGCTGCGGTTGAAAATCGTAGTCATGCCTTTTTGCGGCACCCATTTATGTACGCGCCACAAAAAATCGTGGGCAAACTCTTCTTCAGTGGGTTTTTTAAAGCTGACCAAATCCAGGCCGGCGATGGTGCAGGTATGAAAAACATTGCGCACCGCGCCGTCTTTTCCACTGCCATCCATGCCTTGTAAAATAACCAGCATGGAATACTTCCCTTCGGCGTACATGATGTTCTGTAACTCGCCGAGCCGCGTCACCAACTTTTCCGTTTTTTTCTTGTAGTCTTTTTTTGAAGCGTCTTCCGGGGCGGTGGTAGGGATAGCAGAGAGTTTGATTTTCATTGAAAGTGTGTTATTTTAGGAGCGGTTACATCAACCCATTTTGGCGCGTTTGGTCATCCAGGTTTGGAGGATTGGCACGAACCCCTGGTTGATGTCGGCTTCCACAAAATCGATTTTAAATTGCAGGCATTTCATGCGCAATTGTTCCGTGAATGCGCGCACTTGTTGGGTGTAATATTCCTTGACCTGATTCGGTTGAAGCCGTACTTCTTCTCCGTTTTCCATGTCGATAAACAGGTATGGACGGTTTTCAAATTCGAAATCGAGTTCTTTACTTTTATCTGTTACGTGGAAAAAAATGACCTCATGCTTTGCATAACGCAAGTGTTGCAAGGCGGCAAACACCTCTTCGGCGTGTTCAGGTGATTCCATGACATCAGAAAAAATCACCACCAGTGAACGTCGGTGGATTGATTCTGCAATTTGGTGTAAGCTGGCGGCCAGGTTGGTGCTTCTGTTGAGTTGCGGGTTTTCGATGAGTTCCACCAATTTCGACAAAAGAAGCCTGTAGTGGATAGTGCTTGATTTAGCCCCTGATTTGAAACGGATATCCTCGTCAAAAAGTGTCAAGCCAAATGCATCGCGTTGGCGCCGCAACACATTCATCAGAACAGCGGCTGATTGTGCAGAAAAGCACAGTTTGTTGAGGTATTTGTATTTGTCGGGCTGTTTTTCGTCCCAAGGATAATACATAGTAGAAGAGGCGTCGATAACGATTTGGCACCGCAAGTTTGTTTCCTCTTCGTACCGCTTCACAAACAGTTTGTCTGTTCTGCCAAATACTTTCCAATCGATATGCCGGGTGGCTTCTCCTGAATTGTATAACCGGTGCTCTGCAAATTCTACCGAAAAACCATGAAAAGGGCTGCGGTGCATACCAACAATAAAACCCTCTACAACTTGTTGGGCCAACAACTCCAGGTTGCTGCCTAGTGAACGGATGTCCTGTGTTTCTAATATTTGAGCCATGCTGGATGGTGGAGGTTGGAAATTGGAGATTAGAAATTGGAAATTGGAAATTGGAAATTGGAGATTAGAAATTGGAAATTAGAAATTGGAAATTAGAAATTAGAAATTGGAAATTGGAAATTGGAAATTGGATTGGAGTCAAAGGTAACGGTAGTTTGGGTGATTGGTTGATATGATAGATTAAAATTCATCATTCCACCATGCACTACGTTAATTCGGCGCCTTTGCCGCATGCAGTTTCCAATTTCTAATTTCCAATTTCTAATTTCCAATTTCTAATTTCCAATTTCTAATTTCCAATTTCCAATTTCCAATTTCCAATTTCCCGTATACTTGCAGGGTGAAAGAAACCAAATTTATTGAGCAAAACAAGGAAAAGTGGACGGAGTTTGAACAAATGCTCCGAGAAAAGAACCGCGATCCTGAAAAACTGAATGATCTGTTTATTCAGATTACGGATGATTTGTCGTACGCCCGCACTTTTTACCCCAACCGTTCCGTCAGGGTTTTTCTAAATACACTGGCGCAGCGGATTTTCCACAACATTTACAAAGGCAAACGTTTCCCGGTGGAGCGGTTCAGGTTGTTCTGGACCGATGAGTTGCCGCATGTAATGTGGCAAACCAGAAAAGCCCTGTTGCTTTCCTTCAGTATTTTTTTGCTGGCTTTTTCAATCGGTGTCGTTTCAAGTATCATTAATCCGGAATTTGCCCGCGTTATTTTGGGCGATGGATATGTGGAGATGACGATTGAAAATATTGAAAAAGGTGATCCTATGGCTGTGTATAAAGAATCGGGGCCATTGGGTATGACGGCCGGTATTGCTGCCAACAACCTGTTTGTTGCGTTCAGAACGGCTATTTTCGGGGTGCTTGCTTCAATAGGGACATTGATGATTATGTTGTATAACGGGATCATGGTAGGCGCTTTTCAATATTTTTTCATTGAAAAAGGGGTGTTTTGGGAGTCTTTTTTAACGATCTGGATTCATGGTACACTTGAAATAAGCGCAATTATCATTGCCGGCGCTGCCGGGCTGGTGGCTGGTTCAGGCTTGTTGTTTCCAGGCACTTACCGACGGGTACAGGCGTTTCAAATTTCCATGCGCCAGGGTTTGAAGATATTTTTAGGCATCATACCTATCATTATTTTAGCAGCGATTTTTGAAGGTTTTTTAACTCGTTACACCGAAACACCTGATTTTATCCGGGCGATGTTTATTGGCGTGTCGTTGTTTTTTGTTTTGTGGTATTTCGTGTGGTTGCCCTGGTTTAAAGCCCGCCGTAACCATTTCAAAAACCCTGAACAAGCCAGAGAGCTTCCACCCGATCTTCATGAACCGATCGGATTTGAAGTCGTGAAATCGGCCGGAGAAATATTTGGCGACACCTTCACCGTTGTGCGTCGTCATCCCAGGATATTTTGGTTTTCATGTCTGGGTGCAAGTTTTGCATTCCTTGCATATGTCGCATTCTGGGGTTCGAAACCGATGACTGAATTGTTCAGTTACCCGCGCGATCCTTGGGGCGTGTTGAGCGGCGCATCTGATTTTTTCAGCAATTCGGCAGCACCTTCCTTGTACTTTTTCCAGTTGTTGCTCATGGGTATGGTGACGCTCATGGCTTTTACGGCAGTTGAAAAAGAGTATTTTGAATACGAACCTGAAACAGACGCACTTGAAACAGCTCCAAAAACGATCAGAAAGGTGCTGATATCGCTGTTGGTGATTGCCGCCGTAATGCCGTTGATGATCCTTTTCCTGCGCGCCGGCGTTCCGCTGATTGGCTGGTTATTTTCAATGGTTTTATACCCGTTTTTATCGTTGTGGTGTGCGATACTCTACCTGGAAACGGCAAACCCGATTACTGCGTTCGTACGCACTTTCAAACTCATTCAATGGGGGCCGGCACTGGTGCTGGGGTTCCTGACGGTCAACCTGGGCATGATGTTCTTTTTGTTCCTCGACACGCCTGTTTGGGAAATGACGCTGGAACTGTTTAGGTGGATGGTTCCGCCTGCCGAAGGTGCTATGGCTAAATTCAGTACGTTTGTTACCACGCTCCTTGCCGCTTTACTGTTGTATGTGTTTTATTATTTTCTGGCTTTGGCCGGCGCATTTCAGTATTTTTCCAATCGTGAAGTTGCTGATGCCAGAAAATTGAAAAAGGATATTGAAAACGTTGGGCTTTCCCGCGAAATTCGGGGATTAGCCAGAGAATAATACCCTAGTTAAAACCTCCCTGGGTTGACTATAAATATCAGGTTTTTACCCTCATTCAAATCCTCAAAATCATACTAATCACCCTATACATGCGTTTTTTAATAGTAATTTTCATCCTGACATGCAGCCTGGTTCCGATGGGCGCCTTGGCTCAAGCGGAAGAAGTACAACCTATTCAGGCGGAATCCGAGATGCCGGAGGAATCAGCTGAACCGGTGGAAGAAGACTACTATGATGAGATTGTTACCTATGTGCCTCCTCCTGTTAAACCCGTTGCCAGGCGGGAAATTCAGGAGCAAGCCTGGACGGACGCTGCCAAAGGAATGGATTTTAGCAAAGACCTGCCTGAACCTCCCAAACCCGCTAAAAAACCCAGAGATTTCGACCTGGCAGATTGGAACTTTAATACGGCTGGTATTGGCAAAATACTTCAGGTAATTGCCATAGTATTAGCGTTGGCCGGCATCATTTTTTGGATGGTAAAAATGCTTCAGGCGCCTAAAAACAGAAGGATTGCCCAAGACGGCACCTTGATTACAGCCGCCAATATTGAAGATTATATCCATGAAACCGACCTTGAACGCTTTTTGAGGGAGGCCGTTACTTCCGGTAATTATCCACTTGCTGTTCGAATTTACTACCTTCAAATCATTAAATCCTTGTCGGAAAAGGGCGCGATCCGCTGGTCGAAAGAAAAAACCAACCGTGATTACTTGAGGGAGATGAAAGAGCACCGCCTCGGGCGCGAATTCCGCAGCACCACTAAAACATTCGAACAAATCTGGTACGGCAATAAACCGCTGGATGCGGTTGGGTATGCTTTGTTGGAGCCTGAATTCAAAGCTGTTTTGAATCAATTGTAAGGTAAGTGTTTTTCAAAATCCGGCAACCTTCAGCATAAACACCAGGTAAATAATGACGAACAAGATGCCTTCCCAAGGGGAAATACGCTTGTCTTGTGTCAGCAGATAAAACAATAATCCAGCACCTACCATCACTGGAATAGAGAAATAAAGCAGGGTGGCCGGCACTTGAATATCGCCAAATGCAGCGCCAGCCCCCGGAATTACCAGGGTATTAAAAACGCAGGATCCCAGTACATTGCCTACCGCAATTTCCGCATTGCCCCGTTTAATTGCTGTAATGTTAACTGCCAATTCCGGTAATGTAGTGCCTAAGGATAAAACGGTTAATGCAATAATGGCATTCGGTACCTGCAGTGCTGTAGCTAAATCTGTCAGGGAAGAAATGGTGTAATTCGCACCAAAATAGATGCCAGTGGCGGCAGCCAGGAGAATCAAAAAGGCTTTTATGGGAAACGCAGTTTTCTTCGGCACAAGGGTTTCATCCGAAGATTCCCCGGTATTTTTGATTAAATAGATGCTGTAAACAATGAAGACAAGGATGCCTGCCCATGCTTCAGAGAAGCGGATAACTCCATCGTAAACTATTAAAACAAACATAAAAAAACCACCGATCAAAAAATGCAAATCGATGTAAATGTAATCGCTGCCGATTTTGATGGGTTTCTTGTTCAGCGCAATTGCCAAACCGGTCACCAGCAATAAATTGGAAATATTTGAACCGGCAATGTTGCCCGGTAATATATCGGAAACGCCTTGCCTGACCGATAAAATGCCGCTGATCAACTCAGGTAATGAGGTGCCAACGCCAACGATAAATACACCGATGACAAAGGCAGGCAAGTTTAGCCACTTCCCAATGGTTTCTGCTGATTGGGTGAAAAAACGTGCAGAGACCAATAAAAGGGTAAGCGCGACGGTAAAGATGAGTAAGCTTGAAATCATTAAACGGTTTTCGCTTTTTGCAAAGGAAAGTATTTTTCCAATGCAACTTGTCTGAAATCAAAAATCTCATTCACTTTCCGGTGAACAAACAATGCACCCGCGATGCGCCCGAAAATCCATTTCCCAATGTCGTAGTATAACAAATCGGTCATCATTACTCCACCTTCCACAGCTTTGAAATGATGCTCATGATGCCAAATTCTGTATGGGCCCTTTCGCTGCTCATCTACAAAATATTCGCCATCGCGGATATGCGTAATTTCCGTTACCCAATCCACCGGAATATTCAGCATCGGTTTGATCCGGTAGGTGATTATCAACCCTTCGTACATTTTTTCCGGAACTTCGGAAGTGGTCACGAATGTCAGCGCATCCGGAGTAATCAAATTGAGGTTTCCGGGGTTGGAAAAGAAACTCCAGGCTTCCTCCAGGCTGATCGGCAAGAATTGTGTTCGGTGTAATTTATGCATAAAAAGCGTTTTGGCAACCCGTTTCCAGGCAACTGTTTGATCTCAAAATCAAACCCTAAAACGCACTTGAGAGAAGATGGTTTGAATGGAACACTTAAATTTGAAAATTTCTCATTCTAAAATAACCAACTTCACAGAAAAAGGAATTTGCGCCGGATTCATTTGAACCTGAACCGTATAAATCCCGGGCAATATCCCCGACAAACTCATCGAAGCGGCCCCCGTGGCATCAATTGCCAGTATGTGATTGCGTACTTCGGCGCCTTGCATGTCAACCAAACGTATGACCGTTGGTGATGTTCCTGGCTCAAATCCGATGAAACTGATTGAACTTCCCGCCGGCACAGGATTCGGCCAAATCACCGGTTGTCGCCGGGTCATATCAAGCACGGCAGACGACGTTTGGACGGTATCCGGACAAACCAGACCGGGCGTAGTGGAAAGCGCTAGTGGGATACCTTGCTCGTCTTCAAAAGCAAGAATCGAAGGATCAGTTCCCACGGTAACCGGGGTGCAATTTGAAACCGTGTCGATTACCCGAAAACATAAATCAAGCAGAGCATCATGCTCGGGAATATCAATGACGGTTCCGGGCCAAGACAAATCAAACAACTGGATGCCGATTTTGCCGTTTTCGGTTTGGCTGATATTTAAAAATTCAGAAGGATTGAAAAAGCCGGCAATTGATGGATGTACATTGCTATAGTTCTGGTATTCAAGCAATGAAGGATTCCAATTGACGGAGAATGCGGCGGAAACAACTTCAAAATGTTCCACCCGGATCGGCGTGCAAACGATTGAATCGGGTAGGGCAGCAACTGTATCGATTGAAAAATGGATATTTTCAGATGCATCGCAACCAGACATGTCCATTTGAAAATACAGTCCACAACCTATGCCGTCTTCAATGGAAACGTTGTAAACAGCCGGTTCATTGACTGAAAACAAAATCGTTGTTTGATGTTTGCGAAGCCGCTCCGGCAAGTGCAGGATGCCGTGCTCTTCCGGATCGCTTGCCATCGATACCTGAATGTCGTAAGTGGCGCTCACGTTGAATTGAGGGTAGCCACCGGCTACATTGAACTTGCCAATGCATTGGTTTCCTAAAAAATTGGTTTCAACCTGCGAGGTTCTTACCTGGTTCAGGTAAACGACCGGGAAAGCGGCATCTGTGTTTACATGAACGCATGGCCCGGGCGCTTGTCCAACGCCGCCTGATTCATATGACAGCAACGCCCAATCGTCAATGGTGATCGGAGCAAAGTAAACCAGGAAAGGGTTGCCGACATTAAAAATGGTTTGCAAGTCGCCCAAATTATAAAACCAGGTGTCGCCTCCGTTCGGCATACCTTGGGTGACATAAATTCCACTTGCAGGCGGAGGATTATCCAATATACAGTTATCAGAAAGGATGGCGGATAAATTGGCGCCGTTCACCGTCGGAACACATTGGTAATAGCCGAAAGTAACTCCGGCGGCAGTGGCAGGCTGTGGGTCGCCGGACAGGTCGGCATCGTTGTTGTGAACGAACTGCAGCGAATCTCCTAAGCACAGATAGATGGTGTCGGAGTTGGTGTAGTTGCTTTGGCCAATGAATTGTCCTGGCGTGAATGTGCCGGCAAAATTACAGGAGCCTTCCTGCATGGGTGCAAACTGATCGAAGAGGCCCTTCATTTGGGCTGAGTTGATTTTTTGGGCAAATGCGGAGCTTGTACCGATGGCCACTAAAAGCAGGACTAAGTAGTTTTTCATAAAAGGCGGAAAAATTTCTTCAAAGGTAGCCGTTCTTTGCATTCGAAAAAATAACCAATGCCGGGTATTTACATCCACATACCATATTGCAAAAAAGCCTGCCATTATTGCAATTTTCATTTCTCCACCACCTTGAGAAATAAGCCTGCCATGATTGAGGCTATACTCAAAGAGTTGGAATTTCGGCAGTCGTATCTCCCGGCAGGCCCGGTCGATACCGTATATTTTGGAGGAGGAACACCATCTATCCTGGAAATCAGGGAGTTGGGAAAAATAATTAAACAGATCGACAGGTTGTTTCAAGTGGCGCCGGGGGCAGAGATTACCCTGGAAGCCAATCCGGATGATTTAACTGAAGAAAAGCTCAAAGATCTTCGTGCCCACACTCCGGTAAACAGGTTGAGTATCGGAATTCAGTCATTTGCCGACGTTGATCTTCATTGGATGAATCGGGCACACAACCAGACGCACGCACGTACGTGCCTCGAACACGCGCTTCGCCAGGGGTTTCAAAATCTGACAATCGATCTGATTTACGGTGCACCCACCACAACTGACGCGCAATGGGTCGAAAACATGAGAATCGCTTTCGAATATCAAATTCCACATCTTTCGTGCTATAGTTTAACGGTGGAAGAAGGAACTGCCTTGGGGACTTTTGTCAAAAAAGGGAAACAGGCGCCGATGGATGAGGAACAAGCAGCGCGGCAGTTCGAAATGTTGATGGATGCCGCACTGGAACAAGGTTACGAACATTATGAAATCAGCAATTTTGCCCGACCAGGGCATTATGCCAAACACAATACAGCATATTGGCTGGGGGAACCCTACCTGGGCATCGGCCCGGCCGCCCATTCATTCGATGGCATATCGAGGCAATGGAATATTGCCAATAATGCCTTGTATATCAATTCGTTGGAGCAGTCGATTTTGCCTTTTGAACGGGAGGTGCTAACTCCGGCCCAACAATTCAACGAATACATTCTTACCTCCATGCGCACTATTTGGGGCGCTGATCGCCAAAAAATTGATCAATGGTCGCCTGCATTTGCAACCCATTTCGATCAGGCGGTGCAACAATATCTGGATACTGGCACAGTGGAAGTTATTCGCCACTCCTATCGGCTAACACGTACGGGAAAATTAATTGCCGATCGGATTGCATCTGATTTATTTGTGGCAGATACTCCCGGCGCCATTTGAGCTATTTTTAGTTGTCATGTCAAACAGATTAAAAATAAACAAAACTTATACGTTGTGTATGGGGAATAAAGTAATTTTACCCGTGCATTTTGCATTATTTTTCACAAAACGATAAACAAATTATGCTTTCAGAATTAAAAGCCTTTCTATTCCGCGGTGATGTATTGGCATTGGCTATCGCCGTCATTATCGCAGGCGCCTTCCAAAAAATTGTAGATTCTCTGGTAAATGATGTGATTTCTCCCATCCTTGCCATGATCATCGGCGAGCCGGATTTTTCAGGAGTCATGCTCGGCAGCATCAAAATTGGTAATTTGATTACAGCTGTCGTTAATTTTATCCTCATCGGCACCATCCTTTTCATGCTGGTAAAAGCTGCAGGAAAAAAAGGCGAAGAAGTGAAGTAATTCATTACGGCATACAAAGAATTTATCAACTATACATTGTTGTATGGAACTCCCGAATTTTTCAATCCTGAAAAATTCGGGTTTTTTCTTTTTCTACCCAACCCACCCTGGTTGCGGAAATCTTGACCACATAATTATTGCTTGAAAATCAAGAATTTGCCATCACTCAAATCATTAAAATCACTTTAGTCACACTATCCGTGTGCAAGATGGGGTTGCTTGTCTAACTTTGGGGCGGAAAAAATATAACGATGACAAAGAAGGCTTTTTTAATAATCATGGATGGGTGGGGCTTGGGCCCGAAGCCCGAAGCGGACGCAATTTTTCAGGCGAATACGCCATTTTTTGATCAATTGTGGGCTACACGGCCGCATAATACCCTGGTTACGCATGGAGAAGATGTGGGTTTGCCCGAAGGGCAAATGGGCAATTCGGAAGTTGGTCACCTGAACATTGGCGCGGGCCGCATCGTTTGGCAGGAACTGGCAAGGATTAACAAAGCCATACGTGAAAAGGAATTGCACACAAATCCGGTGTTGATCGAAGCGCTTGACCATGCAGTAAACAGCGGCAAAGCGTTGCATTTCATCGGATTGGTCAGCGACGGAGGCGTACACTCGCACATCGACCACCTGGAAGCATTGTGCGATATTGCGGTAGAACGTGGTTGCTCTAAAATATATATCCACGCATTTACAGATGGCCGCGATTGTGATCCTAAAAGCGGTGCAGGGTTCATCGATCGGTTATCAAAACACATCGTCGGCACTCCCGTTAAGCTTGCAACGGTGGTTGGTCGGTATTACGCAATGGACCGGGACAAACGCTGGGAAAGGGTAAAATTGGCCTACGATCTGCTCGTTCACAAAGCTGGAAATGCAGTGAGCGATTTTACGTCAGCCATGGTGGATTGTTATCAAAATGGTGTTACGGATGAGTTTTTGAAACCCATGTTCAATGCCAACCTGATCGGCAATGAAGGCGCCATTCAGCCAGACGATGTGGTGGTTTGTTTCAACTTTCGAACCGATCGTTGCCGGGAAATCACTCAGGTGCTGACTCAACAGGACATGCCGGAATATCAGATGTCGGCTTTGCCGCTATACTACGTTACGATGACCCGTTACGATGATACTTACCGGAATGTCAGGGTTATTTATGAAAAGGATGATGTAAGCCTGACCCTAGGCGAAGTGCTTGAAAAGGCTGGAAAAACGCAGGTGCGGATAGCAGAAACTGAAAAATACCCACACGTTACCTTTTTCTTTTCGGGGGGGCGTGAGCAACCGTTTGATGGCGAACGTCGCATCATGATTCAATCGCCCAAAGTGGCTACCTACGATCTTCAACCTGAAATGAGCGCCGAAGGCATCAAGGATGCGATCATGGAAGATATAAGGGTCAATACTCCTGATTTTATCTGTTTGAATTTCGCTAACACGGATATGGTTGGGCACACCGGCGTTTTTAAAGCGGCTATGAAAGCTGCAGAAACCGTCGATCATTGTATCAGTCAAATTGTGCCGTTGGCATTGGAATACGGCTACGCTTGTTTGCTGATCGCCGATCACGGAAACTCAGATTATATGATCAATGAAGATGGTACACCGAATACGGCGCATACCAAAAATCCGGTTCCGTGTATACTGGTAAGTGATCAATTCACGGATGGCATCCAAATAAAACAAGGCCGGCTGGCCGATGTGGCGCCGACCTTGCTTTATTTAATGGGATTGGAAAAGCCGGGTTTAATGACTGGGGAAAACCTGGTTGGTTGAATACCGATTCATTTAAAAAACGCGGCTGGAATCGCGGATTTGTCGGATTTATGGATTTCGCGGATGATATAAATGGAACATCCCACAAGATCCTTTGTCAAACTAATCCACGCAATCGAAAAATCGGAACAATCGAGTCAATTCTTACTGTTTCCACTTAATGCCACAACCAATGGCACGGGTTTCTTTGACGGCAATTTCCTGACCCGTATTCAAGGCGTTTACAGCATTTTCAACATATTTCACTTTGGCGCCGGCGGGGTCTTCTGCATTGTCGTCGATAGCGCCGATATACCGAACCACTTTTTGCTGATCGAGCACAAAAACATGGGGAGTGCGCAGCGCGCCGAAAGCTTTGGCCACCGATTGCGTGTCGTCATATAAGTATGGGAACGGGTAGCCGTTTTCTTTGGCGCGTTCAACCATAAGTTCGTAACTGTCGTCGGGCGCTCGGTCTTTGTCGTTAGAGTTGATGGCTACTACCGGATAGCCCAAGGGGGCGAATTTTTTGTGAAGCTCGATCACACGCGCTTCGTATGCCTGTGCGTAAGGGCAATGGTTGCAGGTAAAAACAACAATGTAGCCCTTGGTGTTTCCCATAGCAGCGAGCGACACCATTTTGCCATCCACGTTTTTGAGGTTAAAATCCTGGGCTGTGTCGCCGACCACATATCCGGTTGGACCGTTTGAGAATGATGTGGCGAATAACCAGGAAAGCAACAAAGACAAAGCAAGAAGTTTTTTCAAAATCATATTGTTTACGGTTTTATTTAACCACACAAAGCGGTTGTGAAAAAATGTAAATTTTTAAGATGTAGGCCTGAACCTAAAATTTAGACAAGCGCTAAACCTGTTCAAAGGTGCGCAGGTCTTTATACGTCGTTTACAAAGCCTTGTTAACCAGTCTTTTGAGCTTGGTATAGCTCAATGGAGTTTCAAAAAAATAAGACTTGTTTTTTTTGTGAGCGACTATCAAAGTGGCAGGTATCGTTCCTGACCAGTTTGGGTTTACCAACCGGATCCACTCATCCGTATTGGGCTCAGTCATCAGCACAACCTGACTTTGAAGTTTTTTTTCCCGGACAAACGGTTTGAGTTTGGTGTCCAATGCTTTTTTGAAATCGTTGCTCACCAGGATCACCTTTACTTTTTTGGACGCAAATTTTTTAGTCAACTTTTCAAAGGCAGGCAATTCCTCTACACAGGGGCTGCACCAGGTGGCCCAAAAATTGAGCACATAAACGGTATCTGATTTTGTATCGATCCAGCGTTTCAGGTCTGACGCTTTAATCAACTGAATTTCCTGGGCATGCAGGAAACCGGCTGAAAATAACACCAGAACAACCATCAAATTTTTCATAAGTACAAGAAGAGAAACCAAAATTCAAATAAAAAGTTCTTTGTTTTCATGCTTCTCGACGGAATTCAAAGGTTGTTGTCGGATTAACCAATTTGAACCCTTTTTTGTTTCTGACCAAATTCTGACGATTAGAACCACGCTACTCCTTAATCTTGCGCCAAAATTCATACCTGATTCTATGCGTATCCAGTTTCTTTCCCTATCACTACTTTGCTTTGCAATCAATTTTTCCTTTGCCCAACATCATTCAAACAGTGCCCCTGCTACACCCCCAGTGCCGGAAACCCACCTGAAAAATATTCGTCAACTCACCTTCGGCGGGGATAATGCAGAAGCCTATTGGAGCCCCGACAGCAAATGGCTGACCTTTCAAAGCAACTATTCGAAATGGGGACTGGAGTGCGATCAGATTTTTGCCATGAAAGTAAGTAAGGCTGCAGGCGACAGCACCTACAAACCCAAAACCATCAGCACTTTAAAAGGCCGAACCACCTGTTCGTATTTCATGCCGGATGGGAAACATATCCTTTATGCCAGCACCCATGAAGGAGGCGCCTCTTGTCCTCATATGCCCGATTTGCGCGCAGGAGGCAAATACTTGTGGCCAATTTTTGAAACCTACGATATCTACATTTCAGATTTAAAAGGAAATATCACCAAACAACTCACCAACTCGCCCGGCTACGATGCGGAAGCAGTTTTGAGTCCTAAAGGAGACAAAATCGTTTTCACGAGCGACCGTACCGGCGATCTGGAATTATGGACGATGAATGTAGATGGCACCAATCAAAAACAGATCACCTTTGATCTGGGCTACGATGGCGGCGCTTTTTTCAGCCCCGACGGTTCAAAACTGGTATTCCGTGCCAGCCGACCAAAAACTGCGGAGGAAATTGCAGAATACCGTGAAAATTTGAGTAAACACCTCGTGGCGCCAACTAACATGGAAATTTATACCTGCAACACCGATGGTACTGATTTGAAACAAATCACCAATTTGGGTAAAGCCAACTGGGCGCCGTTTTTTCATCCCAAAGGACATAAAATTGTCTTTAGCAGCAACCACCACTCCAAACGCGGTTATGATTTCCAGTTGTACATGATCAATGCGGACGGCACTGGCAAGGTGGAGCAAATTACCAGTGAAAGCATCTTTAATTCATTTCCCATGTTTTCACCGGATGGTAAAAAGCTTGCATTTTGCTCCAACCGCAACAATGGCGGCACCCGCGATACCAATGTATTTGTGGCAGATTGGGTAGATTAAACCCCTGATTGCATCTCAAGTTTGAAGAAAAAATCGGACTTTGGCAGCCATATTTACTTTTGCTGTCTATGCATCGATTCTCCCGTTTTGCTTATTGGGCCTCTGCCGTCCTGATTATTGCTTCTTCCCTGTTTTACTATCCGAAGTGGAAAGCGGGTGGAACGGAAGCAACCATCAGTTGGGACGTTTCAGGTTACTATTTGTATCTGCCCGCCGCCTTGATTTACAAGGATGTGAAACAGTTGAAATGGTGGGCTGAGGTAGATGCTAAATACCACCCGGGCCCTGGTATGGGGCAGGCTTTTAAACATCCTTCGGGGAATTACGTCATGAAATATTCAATGGGGCAGGCTATACAGTTTTTGCCCTGGTTTCTGACAGCCCATGTTTTGGCCGAGCCGCTGGGGTATCCGGCCGATGGCTTTTCGAGGCCCTATCAGGTGGCGATCAGTTGGGGTAGTTTGTTGGTCATGCTGTTCGGCTTGTGGATGTTGCGCAAAGTGTTGCTCCGTTATTTTTCCGACCGGGTTACGGCGGCGGTGTTGATTTCCATTGCATTTGGCAGTAATTACCTGGAATATGCAGGCATTACCGGCGCTATGACACACAATTGGTTGTTCACACTTTATGCCAGTCTGATCTATTGTACAATCCGGTTTTATGAAAAACCCGGTTATGGTTGGGCAATTCTGGTGGGTTTGCTGGTGGGGTGGGCTACATTGACACGACCAACTGAAATCATTTCAGCCTTGATTCCTTTGCTTTGGGGCGTTCATTCCAGGGCAACAGTTGCATCAAGGATTAAATTTTTTAGGAATCATATATCCCAAATCCTGCTTGCCGCATGTGT
>JAEUUR010000437.1 GCA_016787465.1 Saprospiraceae bacterium
GTCATTTTTTCACAGCCATTCAGGGATCCTGGGTGGCTTGTGTGTCTTGGTATGGTTGCACTGCGAAAAAAAATTACGTTAAAATCACCTCAGAATTCAACTTCGCATTTTTACAACCGTCTATCTTCATCGGAAACAAAAACATCCTGGCTTTATGAAACAGTATTTTCTACCGCTCTTTATTTTTTGCAATACACTTCTTTTCGGCCAGACGCCGGCTTCCGTGGTGGAAGTTCATCGCATTTTACAAAATAAATGCACCGAATCCTGCCACAACAGTGCCAGCCTCGATGCTGACCTGGATTTGGTTGGCACAGGCTCAACCGAGCTCCAACGTGCGCAGAATGTCGCTTCGAAATTGGTAAATATCAATCCCAGCAATTCCTGGGCGGCATCACGTGGCTATAAACGGGTATATCCCGGACGGCCCGACCGCAGCTTTTTGTTCAAAAAAATCAACCTGGGCCTGGAGCCTACTATTCCGGAACTTACCCTCATTGAAGGCCATCCGATGCCCAGTGGCGGCGGTGAAGCGCTCACCGATATTGAAAAAGAAGTAATTCGTCAGTGGATCCTTTTTGGCGCAAAAAACCTGGGCGTCCAGTTTAATAAATCCATCATCGACGATTTTTACACCAACGGCGGCGACAAATCTTTTCCCGCCGGCCCACCGCCCGGCCCAGCCTCGGGCGAAGGATTCCAAATTAAAATGGGCCCGTTCTTTTTAGCGCCCGACGGCGAAGTGGAATACTACCAAAAATATGAATTGTACCTGCCCAATGATGTCGAAGTAAACCACCTGAATTTCGATATTTCACCCTATTCACATCACTTTATCGTGTATAATTTTGTGGGCACAGGCGCCAACTCCATTCCGGCCGGCCTGCGCCTCAACTCTTTCCACAACGATATCAACCTGGTAGCCGCCGTACAGGAGGCAACCGACTTGACGCTCCCCTCCAACACTGCCTTCCGGTGGGACAATAACCTGGTGCTCGACCTGAATTCCCACTACATCAACTATTCGCTCACCAAACCATTCCAATGCGAAGCTTATGTTAATGTGTACACCCAGGCGCCGGGCACTGCCGACCAGGAAATGTTCGCCACCTTGTTGGTTAAACCGGATATCCCCATTCCCAACTCCGGCGACCTCATCACCCATACCAACCCGGAATTTCAATTCGGCGCCGATAGTATCTATGTTTGGGGCCTCATGGGGCATACCCATAAATACGGGAAAGGTTATAAAGTGTGGAAACGCTTGTCGAACGGCCAAAAAGGCGACCTGATTTACGACGCTTCCTGCCCGCAGGGCATACCGGGTTGTCCAACACCTTATTACGATTATCAACATATTCCGCTCCGATACTGGGAACCCCTGTTGCCGATTAAATGGAGCAACGGTATCATTCATGAAGCAAAATGGATCAACGACGGGCCGGCATCTGTGAATTTCGGTCCTACTTCCGATGATGAAATGATGGTGCTTATTGCATTTTATACCGAACACCCGCTAACGATCGCGACGGACGAACCCGGCGATGCGGCGCAAAAAAAATCCGTAGCGGTTTCTCCAAACCCCGCTACGGATCAAATATTCGTCACTTTGCCCGGCTTAACTCAGTTGAATAATCTCCGGCTTCTTAATATCGCCGGCCAAACCCTGATTCACAAGCAAAACCTCCAGGGCGATTTTTTTGAAATCAATGTGGCCGGTTTAACACCCGGAATCTATTTCATCGACGCTGATGGCCGCAAGGCAAAAGTGATTGTGGAATAATGAAGAATTCTATCTTCCGCTTACCTGCCACTCCTTGTAAAAAAGTCGTGAACTAATGATGAGTCTGCTGAATTACTCCTTCACCACTTTTACAGCGGCCTGTCCGGAAGCAGTCAGCACCCGCACCACATAATTTCCGGAAGGGAATGCAGCCATGTTCAGGTCGAGTTGATTGTCGCCGGCAACGAGTTCAACGTGCTTATTGAGCAGTGTTTGGCCCATCAGATTACAAACCTGAATGTTCGCATCGAGTTGCTCAATTGCTTTGATTTGTAAAACAGCGCTTCCTGCCACCGGATTCGGGCTGATGTTTACGGCCATTTCGGCGGTCTCAACTTCGTTGGCGCCAACCTGCAGGCTTCGGTTGCCATTGGCATACCAGACGCCCCAGGAGTGGTTGCTGATAAAAGAAGTACTGCCGCCGGAAGGTTGAATTTTATTGGAATTCAGACCTTGTTGCCGGATGTTGTACACATTGGCGGTGGGTTGTACCTCGTAAATCAGTTTGGTATCGAGGCGGTTGTAGTTAGGCCAGCCAAGGGTGCCGTTGTTGCTGAGAATAATGCCATAATCACCGGTTTCAGTATTGGCTCCGTAAATATCGTAACGAGTGGTGGCGGATGTTTCATCAATCAAATCAAAAGCGATGATGAAAGGCGAGTTTTTGGAAAACGAAGGGTCTCCAACACCTGTTTTATCGGGCAAGCCGGAAAACAACTTCGAAATGAACGCCTCGTTTGGGTCAGCAAACCCGCTGTTATCCCAAAATTCGAGGAAGCCAATGTCCCAATAACTGATATCTTCTCCCTGGCTGTTGGTCAGTTCATTGAATGCATCGTACATCAAGTTGGTTCCCGAGTAGTCGAATTCCAGCACATCTGCAAATTGTACGTCGCCCGTCGATTGTCCGGTTGTATATGTAGGGTTGTACAGTTGGAAAGCTTCCGATTCGCCGGACAGCAAGTCGAAAATATAGATGTAAGGTTCGCGCACGCTGGTGAGGCCGGCTACAAAACGGCCGTCTTTCGAAATAGCTGCCGAACGCCATTCAGCAATTGTGCTAAGCTGTTGAATCGTTGATTGGATGGGATTGGAAAAATAATTGAACGTAATACCGATGATATGCCCTGCAGTATTTACAAAA
>JAEUUR010000642.1 GCA_016787465.1 Saprospiraceae bacterium
ACTTTTCCCGGAAAGCCGGCTCCGGGATAGACGTCGGGTTTTACCTGCACGATTTGGCCTTTTTGTACATTCAACACATCCCGTTCCGTCACCTTCACCATAAGGAACAGTTTTTCCAGGTTGGTCATTTGTCCTACCTGAATACCCGGCCCGATCACACTACCCCGTTCGATAAAACGAAGCCCGAGTGTGCCGGTCATAGGCGCGGTGATGCTCGTTTTTTCAATTTGTTTTTTGAGGCCTTTTTCCTTGGCTTCTGCCGCGAGGATACCGAGTTGAATATCCTCAATTTTGTTTTTGGGCGCAGCTTCGCCTTCAATCAGGTTGGTGAGGCGCTCCTGGTCTTTTTTGAGTTTGGCCAAATTAGCCTGGGTTGCTTCAAGTTCGATACGCAGAAGTTCGTCGTCGACCTTGGCAATTACCTCGCCTTCGGACACCCATTCTCCTTTGTTTTTGTACACCTCTAGCACCCGGCCGGCAGTTTCGGAAATGATAAACATCTCTTTGGCAGGCAGGAAGATACCGTCGGCTTCCAGGCTGTTGGCTAACGATTCCAACTGGGGCTGAGTTACCTCAACCGGAACAAAAGCGCGCGTAATTTTAGAAAGCTGCGCTTCCTGGTCGAGTTCGATTTTGTTCTTGTACAATTTCCATATGGTTAGCCCGATCAAAACGAAAAGCAATAACCATAAATAGATGCGGTTGCGCATAAGGCTGGTGCGGATGGTTTGACATCCGCTGCAAAACTACGGAATCTGGCGCTTGTTCGTTGATGGTTGTTTGATGGGAAGGTGATTGGATACTTAAATACAACGTTCTTTGCGCTTGGAATAAAGATGGAAGTTCAAAAACAGACACCAATTCAAATGCAACAAAAACAAAGTTTCCTCAAGCGAATCGTGGCGCTGTTCGACCCCGCCGGTGTAAAAAAGTACATCACCCAGGTGTCGCTCATTTTAGTTTCCTTATTCATTGCCACACGCGTCGACCGCTGGAGAGAGGCTAACAAAGACCATGAAAAGTTAAAAGCATACCTGACGGCAGTTCAATTGGAGCTAAAAGATGAAATTGAAACCTGTAAAATGAACCTTTCAGATTGTGATCGCGACCTGAAGTGTTTGGGTTACTTTATGCATTACGCTCCCATGAGTCACCCCGACAGTCAGGCGATTGCCTTGCAAAATTTCAGAGAGGTCTATGAACGGGGAGTGTTCCGCTCTTTCCCTCCGGCTACCTTTGAAATTATGAGTGAAACAGGTGATATTCAGTTGTTAAAAAATGCGGAATTGCGAAGTTTACTGGCTTCCGCCTATTCGTTTCGGCGCACGGTGGTAAAAAAAGACCTCGAAGACTTCGATGCAGGTACGCAAGTTTGCGCCAAAGAACTGGGCGAGTTTGTGAACCTGACCGAACTTTGTTTTATGGCCGATTACCACGGGTGTGTAATGGATCGAAAAAAGTTCCAGGCCAGTTCTCACAATGAGGTGTTTCTATTGTTGAGAATGGCGAATCTCAGGGCTTTTCATTTAAGCCGCTCGATTGAAGAATGGGAGGATGTCGAAAAATCATTGGCAGCATATATCAAATCTATATGAAACGGTTGTTTTATATTTCGTTGGTGTTCAATGCCTTGCTATTGATTGCAGGGTATTTGGCAGTCTATAAACTTGGCGGCTGGAGGTATGCTTTACTTAAGCTGCAGCGTGACACCTCAGGGCTATACCAGCATCGGATTCAGCAATTTGAAAAACTGCCTGCACATCCGGGGGCCTGGGTGTTTGTAGGCGATAGCCAGGTGGAAAATGCGGAATGGCATGAATGGATAACCGACAGCGTAGCTGTTCTCAACAGGGGTATCGCCGGAGATTATACCGCAGCGGTGAAAACCCGCTTGCCCGAAGTGCTGCGACATGAGCCCAAAAAAATATTCCTTTGGGTAGGGGTAAATGATTTGATTTTTGGTAAAAAAGCACCCGAAATCGTTGGTTACTACCAAGAACTGGTGCAACAAATCCGGAGCAAGGCGCCCAACGCTTCTGTTTTCCTCCTGGGGCTGCCGCCCGTCAATAACGATTTACGCAGATCAGGTACAGACAACGAACGAATACGAAACCTGAATCAGGGAATTGAACAAACTGCGCGCGACTTTGCCGTTCCTTACATCGACCTGTATGCCCCGCTCGCCAATGCGGATGGCAATTTGTCGGTACAATTCACTGAAGACGGACTGCATTTAAACGGGTTGGGATATGTAGTGGTGCTGAATACGTTAAAACCCTTTACCTCCCATTGAAGTAATTATCCCTAATTCGTAATTTATCCTGGGCATCCTTGACAAGAACTGACCCAACACACGCACAGGGCGAAGCCCCGCGGGTATATTGGGCTTAGGGCCAGCTGATGCCGGCACTGCCAATTTCCAGCATCCAGTATCCAGCTAAACGTGTCGTTCAGCATGGTAGCTGGAGCGAACCAGCGGCCCGCTTTCAACGTACTTAAAGCCTTTTTGCATGCCAATTTCCTGATACGCGGCAAATTGTTCCGGATGGACGAATTCCGCTACGTCGAGGTGCATTTTGGTGGGTTGCAGGTATTGTCCGATGGTGAGAATATCGCAGCCATGCGCAACCAGGTCGTCCATGATCTGGTATACTTCTTCCGGCGTTTCGCCCAGGCCGACCATAATGCCGGATTTGGTGCGTTTCCCGAAAGCTTTGATACGGCTGATCTGTTCAAGGCTTCGTTCGTATTTCGCCTGAGGCCGCACTTTCCGGTAAAGGCGCTCAACAGTTTCCATGTTGTGACTTACCACCTCCTGGCCGGCGGATATCATACGTTCGAGCGCTTCCCAGTTAGCTTTGGTATCTGGGATGAGCGTTTCGATGGTGGTATCCGGACAACGTTCTTTTACCAGGCGCACCGTTTGATACCAGATTTCTGCGCCGCGGTCTTTTAGTTCATCCCGGTTCACGGAAGTGATAACAGCATGTTTAACCTTCATCAGCCAGATAGCTTCTGCTACACGACGTGGTTCGTCTTCGTCGTACTCGTTTGGGCGGCCGGTTTTTACCGCACAAAAAGAGCAGGAACGTGTACAGGTATTGCCTAAGATCATGAAGGTGGCAGTGCCTGCCCCCCAACATTCTCCCATGTTCGGGCAGCTTCCGCTTTGGCAGATGGTATGGAGCTTGAACTCATCGACGATATTCCGCACGGAGCGATAATTTTCTCCCATGGGGAGGCGCACTTTAAGCCATTCAGGCTTGCGGGGACGTGCGTCGGCGTTATTTTCAACAATCGGAAGTTCAAGCATAATTTGCTGTAACAATAAAAGGCTACTTGAGTTTAGAGAGCCAATTTGCAATTTTTGTCATTTCGGCTTTGGGCACGGTAGGTTGCGCCAACATGGGTACATAGCCCGGCCAGTTCTGAGGTTCAGGTTTGGCAACCAGTTGGGCAATTCTTTTTGCCGTGTACTTTTTTTTAGAGATGTCCATCCAGCTCGGACCAACCAGTTTGCGACTCATGTGGTGGCAAGCCACACATCCATTTTTATCAAGCAAGGTTTTGATATCGGCTGGAATTTCAGGGTCTGCTTTGGGTGAAAATGCCGCCAACAGGATAGCCAGAGGGAACAGAATCAGTACAGATTTCATTCAAATGATTTAAATGGTAAAAAACGGTGGTTGTTGATTGGCTAAGGCTGTGCAAAGGTCGGCATGTTGGGGCATTCTCACACGAATTTATGCAGGTTTTAAATTTTTTTTGCATTTGCACTTGCAACTATGGTTGTAAAACCGCAAATTTTGTATAGTTGATTCACGCATTCAAATCCTTTGAAACCCTATGAACCCGAGAAACTCGCCGTTTTTCCGTCTTTTTTTGCCCTTTGCAACCGGGGTTGCGTTGGCAGGCTGTTTTGATACGCCGATTCCTTATTCCAATCAATTTTTTGCAGGGTTAATCCTGCTGGTTTGTATCCTAGCCATCAGCAGGTATCGATATCGTTTTCGCTGGGTATTTGGTATTTCATTGTCGGTTCTGCTATTTGTTTTTGGGCATGTTCTGACGATTGGTCGGCATGAAATGCGCTTGCCGCAGCATTTTTCAACGTTGCAAACGCCTGTGAATTATTTCTGGGCTGAAGTGTATGAAGCGCCGGCGATAGGCGGGCGTATTAAAATTCCGGTGCGGGTGCTGGCGGCAGGAGCAGGAGCCGATTCGTTGGAGCAGGCACAGGGTAATGTGTTGTTGTTGCTCGATTCCATGCCGGAAGGCGCCTTAATCAATTACGGCGATCGCCTGCTGGTTAGAGGCCGACCATTGCCCACCGAACCGCCCAAAAACCCGGAAGTATTCAATTATCAGCGGTATTTGCACTTTCAAAACCTGCATCACCAGTGTTTTGTCACGTCTGACTCGATATGTATTTCAGGAACCGGGCATGGCAGTTGGATATGGCGCCACGCCTACCGATGCCGCGATCAGTTGCTTTATTTATTGCGCATTCACTTCCCGACCGACGATGAGTATGCCGTAGCTTCTGCCTTGTTGGTTGGGTTCAAAGACGATCTTTCGGATGAAATTCTGTCGGCCTATGCTGAAACCGGCTCCATGCATGCACTTGCGGTATCGGGCACCCATGTCGGCATGTTGTATATGGGATTGGTATTTTTTACCCAGCGTCTGCGTTTGCGCGGGCGGGCGCGTCTGATCGAAACAGGTGCGGTGCTGCTTGCTATTTGGGCATTCACTTTCCTGACCGGGGCTACCGCGTCGGTGTTGCGCGCATCGGTAATGTTTAGCGCCTACATGGTTGGAAAGGCTTTTTTCAGGCAATCATCCGCCTGGAATGTGTTGCCGGCTTCTGCATTTATCCTGTTGTTGATCAATCCCTATTTTTTATTCGACGCGGGTTTTCAGCTTTCCTATGCTGCAGTAGCAGGCATGATCTTTTTTTATCCCCGATTTTACAAAATGTTTCCTCCAGGCCCCCGATGGTCGGATGAAGTGTTAAAAGTGCTGTTGGTGGGTGTGTCGGCTCAGTTGGGAACCCTGCCGCTGACGTTGTTTTATTTCAACCAGTTTCCGGTTTATTTCTGGCTGGCTGGCTGGATTGTGGTGCTGGGTGGCGCAGTTTTTTTGTGGGGAGGCGTGCTTTTGGTATTGGTGAACTGGGCTTCCGTTACCTGCGCTGCATACCTGGGCAAAATATTATATTGGCTGGTGTTGTGGATGAACAAGGCTATTTTCCTTATTCAAAAACTGCCGTTCAGCATGGTGGCAGATGTCTGGATTCCGGCATGGGTATCAGCGGCGTTGTACCTTGCTTTGATCTTTTTGGGCGCCATGTTGGTTTGGCGCAAAGGGCGCTGGATGGCCGCTTTTTTGGGTTTGATGACGGCGCTGGGCATGTATCGAGTGCATGCCCGCGGACAAAAACTCAATCAGCGCGCTATCGTGGTGTATCAACTTCCCCAAAAACGCCGCCTCATCGATTTTTTCGACGGCAATCGGGTGTACGCACTTTCCGACACCCTGACGCCCAAACAAGAAGCATTTGCTGCCCGACCGCTCAGAATCGCTTCTGCGATACACGAAAAAATCCCCATCATGCTCGAAGCCGGGCTTTCCTTTCGCGCGCCAAATTTGGTTTTCGAACAACCTTTCATTCAGTTTTTTGAAGAAAAAGTAGTGCTCATTGGCCCGGCTTTTCAACCCGACACCACCCATGCCCCGTTGCACGTGGAGGCGCTTATTCTCACACAAAGCCCCAATGTATCGTTGGCTGATTGTTTGAAACAATTTCCGGCAAATATGCTGGTTTTCGATGCGAGCAATTCCAAAAGGAAGGTCGACCGCTGGCGTAAAGAGTGCGAAACTGAAGGCTGGCCGTTTCACGATGTCCGCACCCAAGGCGCATGGATGCACCATTTGTAAACCTATTAAAATTAATACCATGAAACAACGCTTCATTTCCTACCTCCATTTCACTCGAAAAGAACGATTCGGCACTATGTTGCTGCTCTGCCTTTGTGTGCTGGTTTTTTGCTTTACCAACTTCAAAGAAAAGTTTCATACAGAAACACACACGGATTTTTCCACTTTTGAATCAACCATCAAAGAATTTCGGCAATCAGCAGCCGCAGAAACTGCCCCAAAAACTGAATTGTTTGAATTTAACCCCAATACGGCGACGGAATCAGATTTTCTCAAATTGGGCTTGCCGCTTAAAATTGCGCAAAACATCCTCAAATACCGCAGCAAAGGCGGGCAATTCAGAAAAGCCGAAGACTTTAAAAAAATCTGGGGCCTGACAGCCGAAGATGCCCACCGGTTGATACCATATATCCGATTGGGAACACAACCATCAACAGAAAAACTCGAACAGAACCACCCCGAGTCTTCCACAGAACACCAAAATACCTACCAATCCAAGCTGCCATTTGAACGCAAATCGCATGTTCCAGGATTAGTCGACCTCAATACGGCCGATAGGCATATACTTACCAGACTTCCGATGATTGGGGATAAAAGGGCCGATCAAATCATTCGTTTTCGCGAAAAACTCGGCGGGTTTCAATCCGTGGAGCAATTGCGCGAGATGTACAACTTTCCCGACAGTGTATTTCAGGTTATTCAACCACTTTTACAAATAAAGTCCGGAAACACCCAGAAAATTAATGTGAATGAAGCCGATGTAGCCACACTTGATGCCCATCCGTATATTTCACGAAAACAAGCAGCATTAATTGTGGCATACCGCGAACAACACGGCTCGTACGCCTCGGTGGAAGAAATTTTGAAAATCCGCGCCTTTTCAGATCGAACCTGGTTCGACAAGGTTTCGGGGTATTTCCGGGTTGATTGAACGAAAATTTTGCACTCGGAAAGTTTAGTTTTGTTCATATTTACCCCCGAAACCAAATTTCAATCATTTAACCAAGCAATTTTATGCGCAAACATCCGGCAGCACTACCGTTTTTGTTTTTTACCGAAATGTGGGAACGTTTTGGTTATTACCTGATGATCGGCATTTTCACCTTGTACATGACCGACACAAAAACGGGCGGACTCGGTTTTGAAAGAAAGGTATCCGCCGACGTGTACGGCACTTTTATTGCCTTGGTATACCTCACGCCTTTTTTGGGCGGTTTGTTGGCCGACCGGCTATTGGGTTTCCGGAAAAGCATCATCATTGGCGGCTCCCTGATGGGTATCGGTTATTTCCTGCTGGCAATTCCGAATAACCTGACAACATTTTATGCTGCATTGGGGGTAATGATATTGGGCAACGGTTTTTTTAAACCTAATATCTCAACCCTGCTTGGTAATTTGTACAATGAAGACAAGTACCGGGCGCTGAAAGACGATGGATACAGCTATTTTTATATGGGTATCAACATCGGCGCTTTGATCTGCAACTTCGTTGCCGCATACTTGCGCAATCATTACGGTTGGGGTTATGCCTTTGCCGCAGCAGGCGTGGGCATGTTTATCGGCGTAGCCGTGTTTATTTTCGGGTTGAAACACTATCGGCACGCAGATGTGCAAAATGCGGGTTCGAGTGCGAGTAGCACGGGACTGGCTGCCACCTTGTCGTCGGTGATTTTACCGGCAATCGTGACGGGTATCGGGGCATGGTACATACCAGGCACCATCTTTGGTTCGGATTCTACCGACGCTTTCCTGTTCGGCGCGTTGCCGGTTGTTGCGTTTTATGTCTGGACCCTGGTTAAAGCAAAACCTGAAGATAAGCCTCGGATTCAGGCTTTGCTGGCGGTATATGCTATTGTTGTGGTATTCTGGGCGGTGTTTAAACAAAACGGCACAGCGCTCACCACCTGGGCTGAATTTTACACCGACCGATCCATGACGCCGGCACTGGAAGTTACTGCCGATTTTATGGGTTCGACGCAGGAGGTGAAGATGATAAAGGACTCGTTCCCAATTTATGACCATCAATTCCGCACCACCAAAGACCCCGTGTCGGGTAAAATCGCCAAAGATTTGAGTTATCCGCCTTATTTCCAAAATATACCGGAAAAAGAACGCCCGCCTGAAGGCCAATCGGTCAAACTGGTGTCAACGGAAATTTTTCAGTCGGTCAATCCATTTTTCGTTATTGCCTTCACTCCGTTGCTCATCTTGTTTTTCTCCTGGCTACGAAGGCGAAACCAGGAGCCAAGCACGCCTGGAAAGATTGGCTGGGGACTGGTAATCAGCGCATTATCCACTTTGGTTACGGTTGCAGCCGTATTCGCTTGCCACAACGGCGCAGAAAAAGCTTCTTCCTGGTGGGTAATTGGAACCTATGCCGTTATCACCGTTGGCGAATTGTGTTTAAGCCCGATGGGCTTGTCGATGGTGTCGAAAATGGCGCCGGTAGGCGTAGCCGGGTTGATGATGGGCGGCTGGCAATTGGCAACCTCGCTCGGGAATAAGCTTTCAGGGGTACTTGCTACCATGTGGGATAACTACGAAGACAAATCACATTTCTTTTGGGTTAATTTTGGCTTGCTTGCCGCCTCGGCCCTGGCTTTGTTTTTAATGCTGCCCTGGCTGAGACGAATTTTTAAAGAAGCAGGCGTGAACTAAACACCTGCTGCATTTCAGCAACAAATCTTATCCCGAATTTTGGCGACCCGCCAGAATTCGGGATTTTTCTTTCCTCAAAAAGGCATCCAAGGGCGTTTTTCGGTTGGCGTGAATGCTCATCGCAAAAAGCGGCACGGAATAGATCAAAAAAAGTAAAAAAAATCTGAATTTTTTTTTTCGAATCAATGTTGATATACAGAAAAAACAAACATCAAATAAGACGTTGATTTTCAATTGTTTAAATTTACTAAATCGTTCTATGCTTGAGCAACTGCCTGTATTTAGCGAAAAAATAAATTTTTTCGCTAAATTTAATTTTTTTCAACAAAGTTTATTTTTTCAATTGAAAAAAAATGCGTCTGGGGAACCATATTTAAATATAGCGGGGATTTTATGATAAAAAACGTTTCAACAAATCATTTTTTTTGTCCTTGTGCAGCGGCGGTGACTGCCGCACTTTTGTATCGTCAATGAAAGATAACGGCAGCGAAACAGAAACGAGCGGTAAACATTGACCAACAGTTCAGAAAACTTTTCATGAGATTATATACGGGAAATCCAAACGCGGCGCAAAAGTGCGCCGCGTTTTTTTTTGCCCCTTTGACAAGAATGGATTGGGATGCAGAGGGCTCAATTCCAGGAAACGTATTCCGGAATTTCTGCAATGATCTCGAATCGATTGCCTTTGTTTGAAAGGGCCTGGCTCCACAATTCATTCGGCTCTGATCTGAACGCATAATTGGCATCCATCGGCACTGCGATCCACGAGCCATATTTTAGTTCTTCTTCCAATTGCCCACCCGACCAGCCGGCACAGCCAACAAAAAATCGAATTCGTTCAGGTGTCAGCAATTCGCTGGCAATCAAAAACTTTAAGGTATCAAAATCGCCTCCCCACCAAACGCCATCGGCAATTTGCAGGCTATCTTCCAACAGGTCGCCTACATCGTGAATGAAATGCAAGGAGTCGCCGTGTACGGGGCCTCCATAAAATACAGGAGCCTCGAATTTTGGAAATTCGGCAATGACATCGGTAATAGACAGCCCGGTCGGTTTGTTTAAAATGAGACCCAGGCTTCCTTCCTGATCATGCTCACAAAGCAAAACAGCCGTCCGCCGAAAATGAGGATCGATCATAAACGGTTCGGCCAGGAGCAACTGCCCGCTTTTTACGGATGATTGAATTGCCATGGTACAGCTAGTTTTGGCGGATGATTATACCCTACGAAGTTAAGGGGAAATGTAGGTACAAAGCAAGTTCTAAAGGGCGTCAGTAGCAACGTCTTTATTGATTTTACGGATCATGCCACGCAATACAGCGCTGGCGCCTACTTCTACAAATTCAGTGATGCCGTTTGCAATCATGTTTTCAATGGTTTGCGTCCACCGT
>JAEUUR010000485.1 GCA_016787465.1 Saprospiraceae bacterium
GGGAGCAACCCGGATAGGGTGTAACGGTATTATCGTATTAACAGCTAACAGTTTGAAATGAAGAACAGGATTGTCATCTGGGGAACCAACGCTTCTGAAGAAAAAGTATTGATTGCACTGGAACTCCAAACAGATGCGAGCAGAGTAATGCTCTACACTTTTCCGGAGGCCATTGCCGGTATCGAATTTGTAAATAAAATGATGAATGAATGGCGCGACGGTAAAGAACTGGAGTTCCCGGAAGGCCATACATCCATTCAAAGAGAACTCAGTGTTACGGAAAGTTTGCTTCCCGACGACCTGAAAGTAGAAAAATCAGACATCATCCAACGGGCTCAAACCGAATGGCATTTTGTCGTTCTTTCCACTAAATTGCACCAGGTTTATCAACAAGAACTGGCTGAGTTCAAAGAAAAAGTTCAACAACTGACAACCTACGATGGCAAAGTGTGGGACGGACTGAAAGCCTTTTGGGATAAAGTACAATCCCAGTCGCGCGATCGCAACCTTTTCCGCGAACACGCCGATAGCTTGCGCGACAATATCAACGTCCTGTTTGAAGATCTGAAAAAACTGCGCACTCAAGTCAAAAACGAGTTCTTGTCGGCTTCTGCAGGTGTAGCCGATGAATTTAATAAAGCGCTTGAAGATATCGAAGGGCGCATCGCTGCCGGCGGGCAAAAATTGGGAAATGTGTTTGAAGACCTCAAACAACTGCAGCAACGCTATCGCACCGCACGCCTCAGCAATGAACACCGCAATCAAATCTGGGATCGCATTGACGGCGCTTTCAAAAAAGCCAAAGAACGCAAATTCGGCGCCTCCGCCAACGAAGGGTCGGCTGCTGAAAGACACGATCGTCGCCTGACCGGCTTGCTCGATGCACAAAAACGTATGGAAGACAGTATCAAACGCGACGACGATGAGCTGAGCTTCCAACGCAAAAAAGTCAATACCACTGAAGGTCAACTCGAAGCGCAAATCCGGATGGCCAAGATCAAAATGATCGAAGACAGGCTGGAAGGTAAACGCATTAAACTGGAAGACATCAAACGTACCATCGCTGACATTGAGCGGAAGGCAGATGTGGCCAAAAACAAAGAGGCTAAACGCACTGAAAAGGAAGCTGAAAAGCAAAAAATAGCAGCAGCAAAAGAATCCGTGCGCACCGAAATTGAAGCGGAAATCAAATCCAGGGACAATGACGACAACCTGTTTGAAGCCGCAGCAACCGTGTTGGGCGATGTGCTGATGGATGCCCTCGACACCGCAAAAGCAGTAGCCAGCGTTGTATCGGATAAAGCTGAAGAAGCCATGGACAAAGCTGCCGAAAAAGGCGGCGATGCCTTTGAAAAAGCAAAGGCAGTGGCGAACGTAGTTGCAGAAGAAGCTGAAAAAGCCTTCGACAATGTCATGGACAAAGCGGAAGCAGCGTTGGAATCATTAAAGGGTTCCGAAACGGCTGAAACTGAAAAAGCTGCTGATGGCGTGATCATCGAAGATGTGGTGCATAAATCAGCAGATGTGGCAGCCGCAGATACAGCTTCTGCCGATGGCGTGATCATCGAAGACGTGGTACACAAGGCGGGCGATGTAGCGGCACTTGAAACCACCGCTGCCGATGGCGTGATCATCGAAGACGTGGTACATAAAGTGGCCAATACCGACGACTCCGGAAACGAAGAAAGCAAAGACGCCGACGGGCCGAAAGAAGCATAAATCTTTCAAATTCACGAGAATTTTGAACCGCCCGGAACGCTTTGGCTTTTCGGGCGGTTCTGTTTGTCGAATTAAGTATACTTCGCGCTGTTTGGTTTTGAAAAAAGCCTGCGTCTAAAGCATTGGTTTACAGCGCTCTGTATGACAGATCGAATTCAAAATCACGCTGCGTTGACTATAAATCATACACATCCAATGAGTTTAGAAGAAAAAATTGCCAAAGACCTCGTAGCCGCCATGAAGGCAAAGGACGATGTTGCCCTGCGCGGTATCCGCGCCATAAAAACAGCTATTCAATTGTTGAAAACTGATGGCTCCGGGCAGGAGATCACCGAGGCGCGTGAGGTGCAATTACTCCAGAAACTGGTCAAAACCCGTCAAGAATCGTTCGAAATATTTTCAAAAAACGGCCGCAATGAACTTGCTGCAAAAGAGCAGGAAGAAATCGACGTTATTAAAAAATACCTGCCTGCAATGCTGGAAGGCGCTGAATTGGAGGCTGTTTTGCGCAAAATTATTACCGACACAGGCGCTACTTCAGCCAAAGACATGGGCCGAGTTATGGGTGCAGCCAATGCACAATTGGCCGGAAAAGCGGAAGGCAGGGCCATCTCTGAAATCGTTAAAAAACTTCTCGGATAATTAACTGCCAGCCAAACCGTTTTAGCAGCATTCATCCGTATTTTTACGTTATCCTTCCGATATGGTATTACGCGCAGAAAATATCTTTAAAACGTACGGAAAACGTACCGTGGTGAAAGATGTATCCTTTCACGTACAACAAGGCGAAATCGTGGGTTTGCTTGGCCCCAATGGCGCCGGCAAAACCACCTCGTTCTACATGACCGTCGGTTTCATAAAACCTACTGCCGGCGCCGTATTTCTCGATGATGAAGAAATAACCGACTTGCCCATGTATCGAAGGGCGCAAAAAGGCATCGGTTATTTGCCACAGGAGCCCTCTGTGTTCCGAAAACTCACCGTCGAAGACAATATCCGGGCTGTTTTGGAAATGACCAATCTCAGCAAAGAGGAACAAGCAGACAAACTGGAAGCCTTAATAGAAGAATTCAACCTCAACCGGGTGCGCAAAGGATTCGGCGACACACTTTCCGGAGGCGAGCGCCGGCGCACGGAAATTGCAAGGGCATTGGCTACCAGCCCTAAGTTTATCCTGCTCGACGAACCCTTCGCCGGTATCGATCCGATTGCCGTGGAAGATATCCAGTACATCGTCGCTAAACTCAAAACCAAAAAAATAGGTATTTTGATCACCGATCACAACGTTCAGGAAACACTGAGTATCACTGATCGGGCCTACCTCATGTTCGAAGGCAGTATCCTG
>JAEUUR010000491.1 GCA_016787465.1 Saprospiraceae bacterium
TTTTACTTCAACGGCATTTATTATTCCGTAAAAGAAAACAACCAATACGGCATTCAAACAAAAGCACTGAACGTGGGTCAGCAAATTCACTTTTTGATCAACGGACATACTCAGCCCATGGAATTGATGGCTATCAAAAAACTTGATCGTTGTGAAATGACTTACACGATTACGAAACTTGACAAAAACAGCCTGTTTTTTGCCAACGGGGCGTGTGTAGGGGTAGAAGGGAATGTACGCGTAACCGTAATTGGTCAAAATAACTAAACAGTACGATTCTCTGATGTGAACAGTTGGCCATTGCCGGCAAATAATCCACAATCCCTCCTCCACTCCCGCCCTTTTTGCTAATTTTGCCCGGCAACAACTACGCACCACGAACTTGACACTCCACATCATCGTACCTTGCTACAACCCGCCAACGGGTTGGGAACCGGCATTGGCCCAAAGGTTTGAGCAATTCAAATCAACCTTGAACGGCATGGTCGATGAAGTTGGCCTCATTGTGGTAAACGACGGCTCCTCACGCAACACAAGCGAAGCGCATTTCAATACGCTCAAAGCGCTGATTCCGGGTGTGCAGGTAGTTAGTTACGAAGAAAACAGAGGCAAGGGCTATGCGCTCCGCCAGGGCGTGCAGCGCTCCGAAGCGGATTTTCACCTGATTACCGACGCCGACTTCCCCTACACGCTGGAAAGTATGAAACGTATTGTGGAAAGCCTGATCAAAGACGGGGGCATTGCGGCAGGCAACCGCGACACGGCTTATTACGCCCATGTGCCGATGTTTCGCCGTTGGATTTCAAAAATTCTGCGCTGGATGTTGCGCAACGTACTGCGTCAGCCCATCAGCGATTCCCAATGCGGATTGAAAGGTTTTGACGGCGCCGGCAAACAAGTGTTTCTGGAAACAAATATTGACCGGTTTTTATTCGACCTGGAGTTTTTGATGCTGGCAAAAAATCGGGTAAAAATTTACCCTGTACCCGTGGATTTGCGCGAAGGCGTGGTATTCAGCAAAGTCGGCTGGAAAATTCTGTTTACCGAAGCAGGTAATTTTTTGAAACTACTTTTTAAATCATAAGTTGTTGAAAATCAATATTTATATTGGATAAAATAGAGCAAATAGAGCACACCTTCCACAACCTCGTTTCACCGAAAAGGAGCCATACTTTCTGGGGAATGATGCTTGTGTTACTCGCAGCGGGCGCCATGCTCTGGCTGAAACACGGCGAATGGCTGCCCCGCGCCAATGAGGTGATGCTGATGGATTCGCCCGACGGGTTTAAAAATTACATGACCACCTCCTGGCACGTAGCGCACGACTCCAGTTACGTACACTATGAAGGCATGAACTACCCATACGGCGAACACGTGCTTTTCACCGATAACCAGCCCATTCTCAGCGCCGGCATGCAATGGTGGAGCCGCCATGTATCCGATATCCGGAACCAAGCCGTCGGGATTATGAATGTGTGGCAGGTATTGTCGATGCTTTTCGGCGCCGGCGTTATTTTTCTGTTGCTTCGGAAATTACACCTGCCCGTATGGTACGCAGGTATCGCTGCGTTGGGTATCCTGTTTTTGTCGCCTCAATACATGCGTTTTGAAGCGCATTTCGGTCTTTCACACACCTGGGTATTGCCGATGCTGCTACTGTTACTTTGCCGGTATGAAGAACGACAAAGCCGGCGGTATCAAAGTTTGCTAATTGGAATACTGCTGTTTTTTGCCGCCCAACTCCATTTTTACAATTTTGGGGTATCGGCTTTGTTCCTTGGTTTGTACACTGCCTATCAGGTACTCACTGATTTTAGCTGGAAAATGGCCTTGAAACGGGTTTATCACCTGATCGTCATGGTGGTTTTGCCGTTTGCTTTGCTGAACGTGTGGGTACATTGGTCGGATTATTGCACCGACAGGCCCGCCAACCCCTACGGATTTACAACCTACATCGCACATTGGGAAGGTATATTTTTGCCTTATAACTATTTTCCGCAGTACGCACTGATTGATGAAAATATTGTTCGTATCCGCCGTGTAGACCCTGAATCGCAGGCATACATTGGCATGGTGGCATTTTTTTTCACACTCTGGGCGGTCTTTAAAAGAAGGTTTAAACTCTTCGAACCGGAATGGAAAGAAGCAGCTTACCATCGTGTGCATCGGCGGTATTTGAACGGCGTTTTTGTGGCTGGTTTTTCCCTGGTAGTGCTGGGTTGCGGATTCCCTTTCGCCATTCCGGGTATGGAATGGCTGGTAGAATACCTGGGGCCTTTCCGGCAGTTCCGGGGTTTGGCGCGTTTCACCTGGATCTTCTATTACGGAGTGAATGTCATCGCTTTTTATGTGTTTTGGAATTACAGTGTGCGCTATTTGGTTCAAAAAACCTGGAGGGCAGAATGGCAGGAATTCCAAACAAAAATCCGCGCGTTCGATATCAAAAACCTGCCTTTGTCTAACCTGAAAAAATGGTCGCTGGCCCTGTTGCCGCTGCTGGTAATCTGCTGGGAGGCGCGCGTATTTCAAAAATACAGACAGGTACAGCTTGCGCCCTCTCCCGCACAAAAAAGCCTCATGGCGCCACAGCCGGATCACTGGCTGAACAAGGTGGATTTCAAACGCTTCCAGGCATTGATGCCGATTCCGTATTACCACGTCGGTTCGGAAAATATCTGGCTCGACATTTACCACCCCCTTTTCAAAAAAACACAATACACCGCTTATCATACCGGCGTACCGGATATGGGGGTGTTTATGAGCCGCTCCTCCATCGGGCGCATGCTCAAATCCATGCAATGGGCGCTACCGCCATGCCAACCGCCGGAAATGCTGGGCGATTTGCCCGACAACCGCCCCATCGCCCTGATGATCGAACCCTCGAAATGGGATGAGGTGAAAAAGAAATACGCCCACCTCATTGATAAAGCCACACAGGTGTATGATGGCCCGGAAATGCGGATTCTTTCGCTGGTGCCCGATAGTGTGCGCGTGTACGCGCAGGAAGTGACGGCAAGTATCAGCCAAGAGATCGAAGCCCAGAATGCAAAAACGCCGGAATGGGTGCAAGAAATCATTTCCGATATGGGGACGGCGCCTGATCGGCGTTTCGTACCCCAAGTTGTATCCGGCTGGAAATTAGACGGCAACAAAGGCGACTGGTTTTTTCACGATAACCTCGATGATCCCAACCGGCCGCATCCGGTTGTCAGTACCGATAAATTCTTTCAGGGAAAGGGTTCAGGAAGTGGCAACTTGGGCGATACCACTTGGATTGTACGCGAAAAAATACCCAAAGGAACTTACCAGCTCAGTCTGTGGGTGAATGTCGCGCAGGATATGGGTATGACGCATGAAATTAAATTCGTACAAAACAACCTCGAAGATAGCCATGAGATCAATTTCCGGCACGAAGGCCTGCGGTTTTATATCGAAACGATTGTCGACGGCTGGGCCTTGTTCAATTTGGAATTCACCGTGTACGAAGACAATTCACTCACCCGCATTTACCTGCACAAACAAGGCGTTTATGCGCCATTCTGGTACGACGAAGTGATGATTCGCCCAAAAGAACTGGACGCGTTCCGTCAAACACCGGGATGGGTGGCAAAAAATAACTGGTGGTATAAGTTGTGAGGCTACAGGTAGCACGGGTCTTTAGCCCGTCCGGACGGTGGCCTTCAGGCCGCCGTAAAAAATCCGGCAGGCTCAACAGATATTGGATGCAGAAAGATAAAATAAGTTAGGGTTTGCTGAAACGATTTATAGGTTAGAATCGGATCAATCGAACCAATCGAATCAATTCATAACATGTTATTCATAAAAAACGCTCGGATTTTAGAAGGAGGGCGCGAAAGTCGCCCTCAGGACATCCTGGTTCGGGATGGCGTGATTACTGCTATTGCGGATAACCTGGAAACGCCTGACGGGGCTACCGTTTGGGAAGGTTCCTCTTTGTGTGTGTCGGGCGGTTGGTTCGATGTCGGCGTACAAGTGTGCGACCCCGGGCATGAACATCGGGAGGATATCGCAAGCGCGCTTGCGGCAGCAGCGGCGGGAGGCTTTACGGCCATCGCTTGTTTTGCCAACACCAGTCCGGCCATTCATTCCAAATCCGAAGTTTTATACGTCAAAAACAAAGCTGCAGCTCAAGCCGTTCCGGTTGAACTGCTGCCGATCGGCGCCATTTCGCACGACTGCGAAGGTAAAGACCTCGCTGAACTGATCGACATGCACCATGCCGGCGCTGTCGCCTTTTCAGACGGCCACCGGGCAGTACAGGATGCCGGGCTACTACTTCGGGCACTTCAATACGCACAAACGATCAACGGGCTGATTTTTAACAAACCACACCACAAAACCATCGCTGCCGGCGGACAAATGCATGAAGGGGTAATCAGTACCTCCCTCGGGCTGAAGGCAATACCAGCCTTGGCCGAGGAATTGATGGTACAGCGCGACCTGAGTTTGCTTGAATACGCCGGTGGCCGATTGCATATCCACCTGATTTCAACTGCCAAAAGTGTGGAGTTGATTCGAGTTGCAAAAAAGCAAGGCCTGGCCGTTACCTGCTCGGTCGCAGCCGTTAATCTGTGTTTCACCGATGAAAAAATGACCGGTTTCGACAGCAACTGGAAGGTGCTTCCGCCCTTGCGCAGCGCCTCCGATGTTGATGCACTGCGAAAAGGCCTCCACGACGGCGTGATCGACTTTATTTGCTCCAACCATACGCCCTGGCACGAAGAAGCCAAAAACCTGGAATTCCCGTATGCCGATTTTGGAATGACCGGACTTGAAACCGCCTTCTCACTTTGTCTGACACACCTGGGGAAGGAATTCTCTGTGGCAGAACTGGCGGACAAATTCGTTTCAGGGCCGCGAAAAACCCTGGGCTTGCCGGTACCACAAATCAAAATTGGTGAAAAAGCAAACCTGACAGTGTTTAGTCCGGAAGAATCCTGGAACTATTCGGAGCAACGGGTGCGTTCCAAATCAAAAAACAGCCCTTTGATAGGTTCTGTTTTGAATGGCAGGGTTGCAGGCATTGTGAATGGGATGCAAAAGATTGCATTGTAATAGTTTTTATTGTATTTTTGGGAGTTCGTCTAGTTATTTTCATTCAAAAAATGTAATTATGGAAGCTGTGAAAGGTCTGACCAATTTGCAACTAGAGTTGCTGAAAATGTTTTCCATACCCCTTAAAGAAGATCAACTTAAGGAGATAAAAGCATTGCTTTCGCGCTATTTTGCAGATAAAGCAACAGCTGAAATGGATTTACTTTGGGATCAGAATAACTGGTCAGATGAGACGATGCATGAGTGGGCACAAGAACATATGAGAACGAAATCTGAACATTAATGCGAGTTGTATTGGATACCAATGTGTTGTTGATTTCCATTTCAACAAAATCCCGGTATCGACCCATTTTTGACGCGCTTTTGAAAGGAAAGTTCGAGCTTGCCATAAGTAATGAAATTCTTTCGGAATATTTGGAGGTATTTGAGCGAAAAGCCAATGCCATCGTAGCCGTAAATATTATAGAAGTCTTGCTTAATGTTGAAAATGTTCTAAGAACTGAAGTTTTCTTCACATGGGGGTTAATTAAGGAGGATGAAGATGATAACAAATTTGTTGATTGTGCTATAGCTGCCAACGCAAAATATATAGTCAGTAACGATAGGCATTTCAAAATTCTTAAAGACGTTGAATTCCCCAAAATCGATGTAATCGGAATTGAAGAATTCCTCGAATTATTGAGTAGTTGAACCCAGTTTGGATTGATAATTTATAGCTGCTATTCAATCTAATCCATAACATAAACTAAAAAATATGCCATATCAACCTGGAAATAAAGCCATTATAAAGCTTATAATTCCACTTTTTTTAATAGGTTTTATATTTGCCGGTTGCGACAAAGCTGAACGGGAATTTTATGACGGTATGGGGAAGAAACCGGTGTATGCCTCAGCGGAGGAACTGCGGGATATCAAAAATGAAGCGCCTCAGCCCATTATTCAATCAGGCACTATTTATTTGTCCGATACGCTGTTGTTTATTTTGGAGCGACATAAGGGTATCCATGTTTTCAACATAGCCGATAGCCTCAACACCGTAAACCTGACCTTCCTGAAAATTCCCGCCATTTCAGACTTTACCATTTCAGGAACCGTCTTGTATGCCGACAGCTGGAAAGACCTGGTTGTGATCGATATTTCCAAATTGTTTCAAATAACAGAAGCCGGCCGTGTAACGAACGTCATTTCGCCTCCGTTGTTTCCGCCAGATTATGAAGGAGCCTTCGAATGTGTCGATGAATCGAAAGGTGGTGTCGTCGGTTGGGATGAGGTTTATCTGGAAAGTGCCAAATGCAGAACCTTTTAAACATAAAAATGATGAAAAAACACATCTACTTCGCGTTATTCGTTCTCCTCGTTTCCGGTTGTGCCAAAGATGCCGCATACGACGATGGCGCTGTTGGTAAATCCGGCTCGATTACCCGTTTTGCGGTCTTCCAACACTACATGTATGTGTTGAATCAAAACGAAATTCAAACATACGACATTCAGGATAAAGCACACCCTGCGCTAATACACCGGCTTCCCACTGATTACGGCCTGGAAACCATTACGATTTATGAAGGCACCGTATTTGTCGGCTCCACCACGGCGTTGTATTTGCTCGATATCAGCACTCCGGCTGAACCGAAAATTCTTTCCAAATCCGACCGGGTGGCTGACATCGGTTTTACCGGTTGCGATCCGGTGGCTGTGAAGGGCAATTATGCCTATTCCACTATCAAAATTATTGAAAACGCTTGTGGTTTTATCTCGGCCGAAAGCGCCCTGGTGGTATATGATGTTACCGATAAAACAGACCCGAACGTAGTGGGTACGTACCCCTTGTCGATGCCCAATGGCCTGGGTTACCAGGGCAATTACCTGTTTGTCTGCGACGAAGGCACCGACCAGTTGGAAGTGTTTGATATCAGTGACCCAACGGCTGTCAAAACCACCAGCTATGGATACGCCATCACTGATCCTTTCGATTTGATTGTTGACGGGCAACGACTCATCGTTTCCAGCAAAACAGACTTTTTGATCCTGGATATTTCCGATGTTGCACAAATTCGGAAAGTTGGTCAAATCACGAAATAAGCAGGGTTGTCATGTTAAAAATGCTGTTTTTGCCTGTTTTTTGTTCCGCAGGGTTGCTTGTTTCAGGGCAACAGGCAGATCAAGACAGGCGGCCTCTTACCGTAAAATGTGCGGCGCTCAGCCTTCTGAACGTGTCTCAAACTTCTTTTGATATGCGTGCCGATATTCCGATTGCCAGGCGGTGGGCAGTAGAGCCGGGCGCAGGGTTCATTTTTGAGTCGGCGCCGTTTGCCCAATATCTGGGCGAATCCTACAAGGGGTTTAAAATCAGGCCGGCGATAAAATTTTACTTCAAGAAAAAGGAAGCGCACAAAGATATTTACCTCAGCCTGGCATTCAAATACCACCGTATCTGGCATAATGAATACGTGTTTGCGTTCAGGCACGGGGAGCAGTATACGCAGTGGATGATGAACAAACGCAACCTTTCAGCTTGGGGTGGTACGCTGAATATCGGCGGACAAGTTTACAAAGGAAAGAAAAAACGACTGCTGATTGAGTCATATGTGGGATTTGGATGGCGGCGTGTCTTTGTTTCCAAAGGTAACCTGCCCCCTGATGCCGAAGAGACCGAACCCGGGTTTGGCTTTGGCCCTGAAAATTTTAGCAGTATTTATTGGCAAAACAATCCTCCTGGATACGAATATCGTCCTGATGTTCAAATTGGTTTTTGTATCGGTTGGGCGCGTACTAAAGCAGCAAGGAAAATCGAACTTGGCGATTGACTGACGTCAATCCACCTTCGCTCCGAAGTCGTATTTCAAGCCCCAATAGCGTTTCAATACCATTTTAACCGAGCCAACCGACACCGGAGATTCAATCAGCACGGGAATCCGGTTTTGATCATCAGAAACCCAAACCGACATCCTGGAATCTTCTTTGAATACGTTTCCTGCAATAACTTCAGGCTGAAATTTCAGTGTTTTGTATCTGCCCATGTTGTGCACTTTTTTGCGTGCGTCCTTGCCCATGTAGCGCATTTTCAGCGGAAACTCTTCCTGATCCATAAATACGCGGAAAGGCACGCTGTACCCCGACTGCTGATTGCCAAAATCGATGGTGCGCAGGTAATACAAGGTGGAAAGTACATCGAACACGTTATCCTGAATGGTGTGCTCCGTTTTTGTTTCCGCGCCGCCGCGTTTAGGCGAGCGCCAAACGGTGGTTTTGCGGCCGCTTTGATTGAAGGAAATTTTTTCAAAAATATGGTAATCGCCTTCATTCACCGAACGTTCAGAATAATTCGGAAGCAAAGTGGTTTTATCTACCCAGGAATCATAGTCGTCTTTTACAACATAAAACCACTCGTACGATTCATAGGTTTTCCCTTTAGCCTGAAAATGAAACTGCGTGCCTTCATCATACACCTTGAACGACACTTCACCGGCCGGCACCCATATAAAATTGAGGTTATAATAAATTTTATACGTGAGCTCTTCTCCGTTTTGAAAAGACAAATCCGTGGTTTGTGCCACAGCATTCGAAGCAATGGGTTTCGCCGCCGGCTTCAAATGTTGAAAATTGAGGATGCTGAGGAACAAAAATGAGGTTAATACAGTTGTTTTGTTCATATGCCGTACCTGACATGTTGATTCAGGATTTAAAGAAATAGTGAGTGAAAAGGACATTTGCCAATCGGTAAACGATGCAATTCTGACGCAAACGTTTTTAAACAGCTACATTTCAACGAGTCACATTTCCCGTTTATTATGCCGGATAGGCAACATTCAATTTCTCGTAACGCATCATTTGCAATCGTCACAAAAAACGGTTCATCGCGCCGTAACATTTGTAGGCGCATCGCGCCGCAACATTTGTAGGCGCATCGCGCCGTAACATTTGTAGGCGCATCGCGCCGTTATATTTGTAGGCGCATCGCGCCATTATATTTGTAATCGCCGAGATAATCTCGCTGCAAATCCGCCACAAATATTGCGCTACGTCAACATGCACCTACAAATGTTACGGTGCGATGCACCTACAAATGTTACGGTGCGATGCACCTACAAATGTTACGGTGCGATGCGCCTACAAATGTTACGGCGCGATGCGCCTACAAATATGACGGTGCGATGCACCTACAAATATGACGGCGCGATGCGCCTATTGTTTTATTGTTTCACTACAAACTTAATCACCTCTTTGTTGCCTTCTTCGGAGCTTACCTCCAGAAAGTACAAACCGCTGGCGATTCCCTGTGGCAATTGTAAAGGCATCGGCTCAAAGGTGGCAACCGTGGTATTGAATAACACCCTCTGCCCTTGGCTGTTGAAAACCTGTAGGGCAACATGCTCGCCTTCCCAAGCGCCCAGATCGGCAAAAATCAGCCCATCGGTGGGGTTGGGGTATACGAACAACTCATTGCCGATTTCAGCGCCGACATAGTTTGTTTCATCGTTGCGCTCATCGAGCGGCGTTATGCCGATGGGGCAGTAGAAGGTATTCAGATGCGCTTCATAATATTGCTGGATATTCAGGCGACTGATGATCCGGATGTAGGTTACCTCGGCCTGAGCAGGCAGGGTGTACCGCAGAATATCGGATTCGCCGTTGTTGATGCTGTCGGCAATGGAGCGGTACCGAACTGAGAAGAATGGCGAATAATTTGGGTTTCGCACCAGATATTCATTACCGC
>JAEUUR010000517.1 GCA_016787465.1 Saprospiraceae bacterium
ATGGGAATTTGACTGTGCGGCGCTGTGGCGGTTGGTACTTGATCTTCCAGGTACCGGCTTAATTCAAGCAGGGTGACTACCTGATCCTGGTTGTTATCGGCCAGGCCTTTGAGTCCGTCGATCAGGTAATAGGAAAATACGCCGCGGCCGCCACCCCAGGCGGTGCTTTCCAAAGAAAATTCGTTGGGCTGGCATGAAAGCACTTTCACTTCATTGGCAAATTGATCTGACAGAATTTTTGCGGTAGCTTGTACACCGTTGACTTCATTTCCAGCCAGTTTGCCTGCTCGGCAGGCGTCAGTGATCAACAGAACCTGTACGTTTTTTTGAGTGGAAAGAATGGAAATTACTGCTTGTAAGGAAAACACCGGGAAGCCGCCGCCGCCGCTGTAAGCGTTGGCACTGGCATCATGGGCAAGCAAAAAGCTGAGGCCAGTGAGGGTTTCCATATCGCCGTGCCCGGAAAAATAGATGATCGCTTTATCGCCTGCTTTGCTTTCATCTTTGAGCCAGGTTAAGGCGCTTACGATTTGCCCAAGCGTAGCTTTTTCATTCGTTAACACTTTTACATTTTCAGTGGGCACATTTCCGCCAGCCGCGGAGGCCAGGAAATCGGCAAATATTTGTGCATCGCGGTCGGCGAAACGTAAATCGGTAATTAGATCATTGCGGTAATCGGAAATACCAACGATCACAGCCCGGGTCACGCTTTTGGGCTGAATTGGTTTGATCTGCGCAAAAATCGAAGTAAAAGTCAAGCTCCATGCAAGGCAAACACAGAAGACTCTCCAAACCCGGGGTTTGGCTGAAAGATTGTTCATCATACAGTTAGATTTTTCAAATAGTGTTAAGACTTTCCATAAAAGTCGGTATTTTGCTCGAAATTGGTTGTTAATGCCATCCGAATACCAACCCAATAAATTTTCATAGTCATTCATTGATAAACGCCAGATTTTAAAATGAAACAATCTTTCTGCTTGATTATCAATCATTTGCGCCGTTTTTTTGACAATTCACTTTTATCTCCATGCTTTTTTAGGGCGCTGCTTTTCATTGGTGTACTGATGATGAGTTTCAGCAATTTGCCGGCGCAACAAACACTTTCCCTGCTTGGGGGCGAACAAAATTCAAATGAACTCAGGGGCGCCTCCATCAATGAAAGCGACAAGTATAAAATTGCCAAAAGAGTGTACGACCGGCTGGTTGCCACCCGAGGCGACTTTCGCTACCCGGCGCCGCGATTTATCATGTCACGCGCAACAGGCGACGGGGCCCTTATGAATTACGACTCCAGTGAAATCATGCTGGAGGAAAGAGCTTACGATGTATGTGCCGCGTTCGGGGAACGGCGCGATCAGGCGTTGGCGATTATTCTTGGGCATGAATTGATTCATTTTTACGAAAAACACGGATGGCGCAGAAGTTTTTCGAATCAATATTTACAACTCGCCATTGGATCCAAGTTAAGTTCGAATCATGATTTTGTGACATATGAAACTCAAGCTGATTATTTGGGCGGTTTTTTAGCCTATTCTGCAGGTTTTGGTTTATTTGATCAATGCCCGGAATTGATAGCCAACATGTATAAGGCCTATAATCTGCCTGATACCTTGCCCAAATACCCATCCCTTCAGGATCGAAGATCCATGAGCACATTCACTATTCAAAAATTGGAGTTGCTAGTAGATGTGTTCGATGCGGCCAATTTGCTAACTGCTATCGGCAGATATGGCGAAGCCAAATTTTATTATAAACACATATTAAAAGATTATCAAAGCCGCGAAATTTTTAACAATGTTGGTGTGTTGACGCTTCTGGAAGTACTCGACAACACGGAACAAAAATGGCTATTTCCGGTTGAACTCGATTTGACGATTCGCGCAAGCCGCGGCAACGACGGGTTCGCGCAACGGAGAGACCAAATGCTGTTGGATGCCATCCGTCATTTTGACGCGGCGCTCAACATGGATCCCAATTATGCGCCGGCGTATTTGAACAAGGCTTGTGCGCTAACCTTGCTGAAAGAATATAACAGAGCTGCTTATTACGCTGAAATTGAAGCCACGGAAAATGCAAGGAAGCATGGCTACGCCAAAACCGAAAGCGACGCATCCGTGTTACTAGGTATTATTGCCTACGCTAAAGGCGATTCTATTACCGCCCGAAAACGATTTGAAGCCGAAGCCGCCAAAAAAAATGGACATGCTGAGGCTAACCTGAAAAAACTGCTGAAGCTACCGGATGATGAATCGGGGTTCCCACCCTTGTCATCATTAAGAAAAGAAGCTATCGACAGTATTTCTTTGGCCAGCTTTGCTCAAGATCCTAAATTTGACAAAAATAAGAAGGTGAAATTGGAGGCATTGTTTACTTTCTTTCAATACACCCCCCCAGGAAAATCTTCGAAAATTCTCATCTGCCGAAATGATGCGGGCGAAGAAACTGCCTTAACTTTTTTTCATATGGCAAAATCAGGCCAAACATCAAAAGGAGTCGGAATTGGCGCTACCAAACAAAGCATCCTCGATGCTTATAAGAAGCCTAAAAAAATAGTTTCTACTCCCAGAGGTGAAATGCTGGTGTATGGTTCCATGATTTTTGTAATGGATGCGGAAGGCAAATTAGAAAAGTGGGTCAATTATTTGTTGCCGTAATGTTGGGCAAGCCCCAATAACGAAACAGTTCAACTATTGGTGCAGCGCAGCCTTTCGCAATCGTTGTAAAAACGGAGAGGCAAAGATAAAAGACTGGAGGTTTTCATTTTCGCTTTCAAGCACCTGGTCTTTGTGACCGCTCCACTCCAGGCGGCCTTCGTGCAAAAAACAGATATTTTCACCAATCTCCATCACCGAGTTCATGTCGTGGGTGTTGATGATTGTCGTGATGTTGTTTTCCTTGGTGATGCTGCTGATCAGTTCATCAATGATGATGGAGGTTTTAGGATCCAACCCGGAGTTCGGTTCGTCGCAAAACAAATACTGAGGGTTCAGCACAATTGCCCTGGCAATACCCACGCGTTTTTGCATGCCACCTGAAAGTTCGGAGGGAAATTTGCGGTTGTTGCCGGAGAGACTTACCCGCTCCAGGCAATAATTAACCCTGTCCAGTTTTTCCTTGGCGGTCATGTTGGTGAACATATCGAGTGGGAATCGGATATTTTGTTCCACGGTTAAGGAATCAAACAAGGCCGAACCTTGGAACAACATCCCGATTTTCATCCTGATTTCCCGCATCCCCTTTTTATCAAGTCCGGTAAAGTTGACTTTATCATACCAAACTATACCTGAGGTAGGCACTTGCAACCCTACCAGTATTTTGAGTAAAACCGTTTTGCCTGCGCCTGATCGACCAATAATCAGGTTGGTTTTACCAGATTCAAACGTAAAGGAAATTCCTTTCAGAACTTGTTGCTGGCCAAATGTTTTTAATGCGTTTTCTGCTCGAATCATGGATTGAAATGCATCTGTGCAGGGGTAAAGGTAGCAGGAATTTTCTGGTTGAATGATGAATGATGAATGATGAATGATGAATTTTTGGCTTTCAACAAAATACACATTAATTTATTCATCATTCATCATTCATCATTCATCATTTTACCGTCCAGGTTTTCCCGCCTACGCCCGAGATTGTCATAGATTTCCACTTTTTGGGGAGTTTGGTTTTTAGTTGAACCAGGCCCTGTGAAGTGATATCCAGTCCACCGAAACCCATCAAAGTGGCCTGCAAAAAGCCGCCGGCGCCGGTAGCAAAATACGGATTGGTTCCGCCGGCGCATTCAGCCAGCACACCAAACGGCGGCGCTTCGTTGGGTTTATAACTTTTAATCCAGAGTTCATAGGCGCGTTCTGCATCTCCTGAACGTGCCGCGGAAACGGTAAGGATAGCATTGCCCATTGCTGGCCCTTCCGGCGACATGAGTGGTTGGTAATAATCCAGGTCTTTTTTCACCTGGGCAGGGTCGGTGATCACTTTAAGCGGGTAAGCAAGCAGGTTCACATCGGCCTGTTTGATCATTTCTCCCTGGTAGGTTGCATTTTCGCGGGTGACACCATTGGGGAATTTCAAAATGGGGATGTTGGCTGCTACGTGCGCCCAGTCGGGGTCGGCGGTGTATCCTAATTCTTTAGCTGCTTCCGTTGCGTAACCGAGCACCGTGATGGCCATACCGTTGGTGAAGGCATTGTTGTCGATATTCTCCTGCCACTCGTTGGCGCCGATCACGTTCATGATGTCGTAATGCCCAGGGCCGTTCCGCTCGACACGGCTTGCCCAAAAATCGGCTACTTCCTTCAGAATGGGCCAGCCGCGCTCCCGGAGCCAGGTCTTGTCTTTGGTAACCAGGTAGTATTGCCAGGCCGCCCAGCCTACACAACCGGTAATGTGGTGTTGAAAGGGGCCCGTCAAGGCCCAAACGGGCGTTTCTTCCTGCCCCGTGGTAGTGCTTTCCCAAGGGTACATGGCGCCGCGGTAGCCGTGGGAAAATGCGTTTTGTTTCGCTTCGTCGAGCAACTGGTAGCGGAATTCAAGGAACGACTTGGCGATTTCAGGGTGAAGCAGCAACATCGGCGGATACATCCACAGTTCCGTATCCCAGAAAACATGCCCGTTGTAACCCAAGCCGCTCAGCCCCATCGGGGAAAGACTCAAGGCAGTGCCTTCCCTGCCGAAGGAATAGAGGTGGTACATGGCGGAATGGATATCGCGTGTGGCATCAGCATCGCCTTCGATGGTGATGTCGGACGCCCAAAGTTGATCCCAGGCTGCACGGTGCCGTAGCAGCAAACGTTCGGTGCGTTCCAGGGCGGCGAAAATGGTTAGTCGTTCGGCTTCGTTGTGCGCATCGACGGTATGGGCCGAGGAAATCAGCGAGCCGACCACTGCAAAACGATAGGTTTCACCAGCTTTTAGTTTTTTGTGGAATTTGGCCAGGTGCATGTTGTAATCCCAATCTTCGTGGATCAGATCGGGTTCCTGGCCGTGTTTTTCTTCAAAAATAAAACTCGTGGATGCGGCGACGGTGTACTTGCCGCTGGGGCTTTTCCCGACGGAAGTCAGCAACGGGATTAACACGTGCGGACGGTCGATTTCAGCGTACAGGTTCCGAACGTCCTGGAGCATTTCAGGCGCTTCGATGACGGCCATCGGTGTGATGGTTACGTCTTTTTTAGCCGTAATTTCCACCATCGACAAGGCGCAATAGGGCAAGTGGCGCAGAGCCAGCAAGGTTTGGCTTACGCTGAGTTTGTCGCCTACGTCGTAGCTGGTGGTAAGCTCCGCCTGGCGCATATCAAGCACCTGTTTATAACCCGAAATATCACCCCGGCCAATGCGGCGCCCATCGACGTCGAGGTTCATGTTCATAAAGTTGAACCCCTTGAGGATATTGCTCACGCGCCCGCGCAGGTAGTTGTCGTATGCGCCATTGAGTACCACATCTTTTACTTTCATCGGCTCCGGCGACGATACCAGGCCGATCATACCGTTGGCTACCGTGATGCCGAAATAGCGGGCAGGGTCGATATTGTCTGCGATCAGATGCCAGGTATCAGGTTGCAGGCGCTGACCGGAGGCAGGCTGTGCGATCGATTGGAAAGAGGTAAGGACAATGCAAACAAACAGGAAAAGGTATTTCATGATAGAATTGACTGGTGAGTTTGTGCGGGTAAATTTAGGGAGAAGAAAATAGTTCCATACTCGAAAATTAAAAGTGCACTTTAAAGCACTTTTAGTTGTTAATTAAAAATTAGTTTGTAAATTTGCATAAAAAAGAGCTCTATAATGCACTTTTATAAACTAGTTGAAACCATAAAACAACGTAGGGAGATGCTCAAGGTAACGCAAGAGACGTTATCTGAACTATCGGGAGTAGGGCTGCGTACCTTGAAACAATTTGAAAGCGGCAAGGGGAACCCTACACTTTTAACCGTTCAAAAACTGGCCCATGTACTTGGACTTGAGATTACATTCAAACTAAAAACCAGCAGTGAACCATTATGAGAAAAGCTGTCGTTTATTACAAATCCCAGGCAGCCGGCGCCCTCGTTCAGTATGATGATGGCACTTATACCTTTTGTTATACCAATGAATGGCTGAGCAGGCCTGATAAACCAGCCATTAGCCTCAATATGCCAAAATCTGAAAAGGAATTTAACTCAAAACACCTGTTCCCTTTTTTTTATAACATGCTTGCGGAAGGTGTCAATAAAAACATGGTGTGTCGCCGGAAAAAAATTGATGAAAACGACGACTTTGGTTTATTGCTCGCCACTGCGGGTTTTGATACCATAGGAGCAGTCACAATCGTTGAAGAAAAATGATTACCTGTTGCCCCGGAACGCTTGCTGCCGGCCATAAAACTTACAGCAAAGCATGTTTGAACCGTTTGTTTAATGGGAAACGGGTTTCACATATTTTGCCTTACGACGATCCGGCGTCTGTATTTGCAGAGAACACCGTTTTTTTAGAAAATCAGGAACGTTTTTCTATTTCAGGCGTGCAGGAAAAGTTTTCTTTTAAACTTGACAAGAACAAATTACGCCTGGTCCATGCCGGCGAACAGGGTGATTACATTTTAAAATCAGCGCCCGGTTGGGTTAAAAATGGAGATCAAATGCCAGCAAATGAGCATTTAACCATGCAAATTGCAAGGCAGGTTTTTGACATTGAAACCGCCGAAAACGCCCTTGTTTTTTTTAAAACCGGTCAGTCAGCCTACCTTACCAAAAGGTTTGATGTGAACCCGTCCAGCGGCAAATGGGCGGCAGAGGATTTTGCTTCGATTGCCGGAAAGACGGCACATACCCACGGTACGCATTACAAGTATGAAGGTAGTTATCTGCTTTTGTTTGAATTGATGAAAAAACACCTTCCTGTGTATCAGATAGATGCGCCAAAAGTATTCAAGGTGCTGCTTTTCAATTACTTGTTTTCAAATGGAGACGCCCACCTGAAAAATTTTTCGATTTTGGAAACACCTATGGGTGATTTCAGATTCAGCCCGGCATATGATCTATTGAACACAGG
>JAEUUR010000518.1 GCA_016787465.1 Saprospiraceae bacterium
CTTTGGTGGAAGCAGGTCATACGGTGGTAGTTGAGCCACTCTTAAACGACGAAGGATCGGCAGGTTCTTTAAAAATTCACGCGCTTCCGGTAGTGAACCACGGCGTTGCATACTTGTTGGATCAAGCCCGTATTCATTTTACACCTGAACCTGGATTTGAAGGTATTGCACATGTCAATTATGTGGTTTGTGATGCACTCAATACTTGTCAAACCGGTACAGTTCACATTGGCGTACACAACGGTTTGCCCAATACAGCACCATTGCAAGTCTACACCAATAAAAATACGCCGATCTCAATTCCGCTCAACTTTGGAGGCTCGGTAGTGGCTCAAAACCCCGTACATGGAGCAGTAGCGGTTTTGGCAGGAAATGCAGTTTTGTACACGCCTGAGAGCGGATTTCAAGGCATGGATCAATTTAAACTGAAATTTCAAGTCAATGGGAACAGCTATTACAAAGAAGTGATTGTAAAGGTTTATGCTACTCAACCGGCCAATGCGATGGCGGTGGATGATGTGGTGTTCACGCCCAAAAACACCCCGATCACTTTTAATGTCAGGTCAAACGATGTTGGCAACCTGCAGGTCAGACAGTGGGTAACCCCTCCGGGATTTCCCGGCACGCTGAGCGCAGTAAATGGATCAGGCAATGTCACTTTTACGCCTTCCTCTGGGTTTTCCGGTGTAGCCACCTTTCAATACAAAATTGGCAGCGCCTTAGCGACCTCAGTAGAGATTGCAACTGTTTCTGTCGTGGTAGATAATTTAGCATTGCCGACTAAATTGCCTTATCGCATCAGTGCGGTTAGCGGAACGCCCTTGGTTCTGGAGTACAATATTCCTTACCGCCCCTTCAGCTTTCAAATCATTAGCCCAACAGAACATGGTAGCCTGGTAGTGTACCCCGGCCTTACAACCCAAACGATCAACGGGCAAAGTGTCAGCGGATATAATTTGATAGTTTATACGCCTGAACCAGGTTTTTCAGGGTTAGACAATGCTGCTATACTTTATTGCGGGCCCAACGGCGAATGCCAGTCCTGCAAAATGAAATTCGATGTCAAAATTCCTGCCGGTAATGAACCGGACTGTGTTTATTCCTGTGTTTGGCCGGGAGATGTTGATGCCGATGGTATTGTCAGCAGCCGCGATTTATTGCCACTTGGATTTGTAATGGGAGAATTTGGTCCGGCTCGTAATCAATCAGATACGGAATGGTATGGTCATCAGTCGGCTGATTGGTCAACCATATTTTCGGCACTTACTCACAACCCTAAACACGCAGATACTGACGGAAACGGAGCGATCAACAGCGACGACATCCTTGAGCTTGAATCGAATTTCAATATTGTCCACAACTTTGTCAAGCCGGCAGTTCGAACCGGAAAAGGTTTGCCGTTCACGATGAATGTATTGAATCAGGAAATAGAGTTGGGCGTTCCAATCATCATTGAAATCGGATTAGGAACAGAACAGGCGCCAGCGCAGGATGTATATGGGTTTACATTCGATATTACGCTTGCTCCGGATTTGGTAGATTCCATTTTTGAAATGAACTTTTTCAAAAACTCCTGGCTGAATCTGAATGCGCCATACCTTACACTTGCCGAAAAGAAATCGTTGGGTAAGTTTGAAGTTGCATTTACACGTACGAATGGCGCACCAACCAGCGGCCAGGGCATCATCGGGATTGCAGAACTGGTGATCATCGACATCATAGATGTGGGTGGGCAAGACGGAAGATCCTCTATCACCCTTGAGCCAACCATTGAAATGAGCGATGGTAGTGCCTTGCTCTGTGATCCAATTGTGCTGCAACTCCCAGTAAGAGACAGAAATAAAACAATGACTTCCACAAAAACTGATTCCTGGATGGTTTTCCCTTCCCCAGCTTCAAATGAGTTGAAAGTTGTTTGGGAGCAAGATCAACAGACTGAAGTACATCTGCTCGTTATGGATATGCATGGCCGTATTTGTTCAGAACAAACAGGACTCTCAAGCGGTTTTGCAGCCCTTGATATCCGTTCCTTGCCTTCCGGAATTTACTCCCTGCAAATGCAATTTGGAAATACGGTAGAAACCAAACGGTTTCAGGTGGTTAAATAACCCAGTGTTTTACAGGCCTGTCGAAGATCCATCCCTGTAAATCCTTATAAAAACACACCCTAAAAAAAGTCCCGAATTTTGGTGGATATCCAAAATTCGGGATTGATTTATTGGCAACACAATGTGGTTATGAAAATCGTGATCGAATCATCTTGAAAATCAAAAATTTTCCATCACTCAAATCACTTTAAAATGTTGCGCTATTGTGATTCTAAAGTCCCGTTGCCGACTTGAAAATTCTGTTCCAGTTGATGCCGTTTCTGATACTGCCACCTTTGGTGCTGAACCAGATGAACAATGGTTTGCCAACGATATGGTCTTCGGGTACATAGCCCCAAAAGCGTGAATCTTCCGAATTGTTCCGGTTGTCGCCTTGCATCCAATAGTAGTTCTGTTTGAACGTGTAGCTGCTGACTTCTTGACCGTTAATGTAGATTTTTCCGCCCTTAACTTCAAGCTGGTTCCCTTCGTAAACAGCAATGACTCTGCTGTAAAATGCCAGGTTGTCGAGGTTGAGTGGTGTGGTGGCGCCTTTTTTGGGCACCCAAACCGGACCGAAATCGTCTACTGACCAATCGGTGAATCGCTTTGGATCATTTGGGAAGAGGTAACCAGGTCTTGGTCGTCCTTTGCCGCGTTCAGCAGAAAGTCCAAAAGAGCGTACTTTTTCCAATTGATTAGCATCTAACTGGAAAAACATTTCGCCCCGTTCACCCTCCTGCCGATCGTACATGCTCACTCCGATGTCTTCCAGCTTTTTTGCATTAAAACTGTTGCCAGTAGGCGATTTAAGCTCGTAGGCGAACTGCATATGCGCCGGATTCTGAGCGGCCTGGCCATTTACAAACAACTGACCAGCCTTTATTTGAATACTATCGCCGGAAATACCTACGCACCGTTTGATGTAGTGATCCTTTTTGTCAATTGGCCTGGTGATGATTTCAGATCGTTTTAGAAACTCATTGCCGAAACGTAGCCTTGCCTGGTGTAAATCCCAACTTCTTTCCGGCGTGAGAATGACACTGTCGCCAACCGGCCAGTTGAATACGACAGGCGCATTTCGTTGAACGGTTTCAATGGCAGGAAATCGGTAATAAGGCAGTTTAGGGTTTTCAAGATAGGATTCACCCATGTCGAAAGGCAAGCGGTTGTGCATTAATGGGAACTGAATCACGGTCATCGGCGTACGAATACCATAATGCGCTTTACTAACGAAAAGAAAATCACCAACTTTGAGGGAACCTTCCATGGACGACGTAGGAATCACGTAGGCCTCAATCAGGAACATCCGTATAAATGCAGCGGCAAATACAGCGAAAATGATCGCTTCTGCCCATTCACGAGTAGCTGATTTTTTAAAGTAGGGGAATTGCGCTTCGATTTTTTTTAAGGCCAGTGTGTCTTTCTTTTCAATTGCTTCGTGGTGCAGGCGATGGTATTCTCGTTCCTTCTCCAAAATGGGCCCCTGGTAGGTTGCTTTTTCATCCCGGCCGACCATAAAAAATGGGATGGGTGCAAAAACAACAGCCAAAACAGCGTCGAAAAATCCATGTTTTCCAAAGGATCGAATTAAATCGATCACCATGCCGGCGTAAATAAAAATGTTTACGATCGGAAACAGGAACCACAAAGCATATCGAGGTTTTCTACCAATCAATTTGCACCATTCAATCGCTGCGAGACCCGGTACTAATGCTTTCCAGCCAGGAATCCCTGCTTTTTCAAATAATTTCATCATGCTCAAACCGAGCAGGACGTATAAAACAATCAAAAAAATGAGCACAGACATGAGATGGAATGATTCGAATGGTTGAATTGTTTCGAATGATTCAAAATTTTAAATCATTCTTAGAACAAGCAAATGTATAAACCGTCAGAACAGCGCCGATTCAACTTCGACGATTGGCCGGTTATTCAGGAGAAAAATCGCTTTTGACACGATTGATCTGTTATTCAGCCTTTTTTCGTTTTCTCCTGGTTTTGAACATCTCGACAACCTCTTTATCTTTCAGGAAGCCAAAATCAACAAACTGCGTTGAAACGAATTTTTTGACATCCTGGTAATCTTTGGCCCGTTTGTCGCTGAACAATCGAAGCAGCTTGCCTATGTAATTCATCGAGTGTTTTTCAACAGACTGATTGAACTGCTGGTTGCCAAAGATTTTCATGTAAACGGCAAAGATTTTTGTGATATCAAAATAGTCTTGATATTCTTTCTCTGTGAGTCCGTCGATCAGGCGGGCGAAGTAGGTCAACACCAGGTGTCGGAGGCATTCGCTTTCTACGGAAAGCCCTTCGTGGCTGTTATAAAAATCCTGGACGGCTTCTATGGCATCCGGGTGTACATAACCCAGGCTGTGTATTTTATCGGCGATGCGGTAATAGTCAGAGATGCGATCTTTCCAGGTTTTATCGATGGCTCCCGACATCCTTTCATCATTCACAGACGAAATACCCGGGGCTTGATATAAGTTAACCAAAAAACGCAGGTATTTGACATCAAATTCAGAAAGGGAGCGGCGCTCGCGTTCAAAATGGGTAGCGTAAGCGAGGCGTTCAGCAGGGTCGAGGTCCATGAAATTGCCACAGATGGCCAACATTTCCAGGTATTCGTCAGTACCCTGAAAATCTTTGGTGTCCAGGAAACCTCTTACTTTGTCTTTCAGACTTTCGTTATGGCTTCCGGTTTCAAAGCGTTTGAGCAGGAATTGGCGTAAAGCTGAAAAATTGGCTTTCATTTCACCCAACGATGAAGGAAAATCGGCGGAATGGTATTGTTCATTCCGGAATTGGTTGGCATACCGCTGATACAATTGCTGACGATCTTTCAGGTCGCGGTAGCGGTCATTTTTTTGTTGTTGAAGAAAATAGCGGATCCGTTTATTTTCTACCAGTCCAAGCAGGTTGGTGATCCAAATATCGCTGCTGAGTGCGAAGCCGACCGTAATGGTTTGTCCGATCCGTTTTTTGAGTTGTTCAAAATGAACGCTGCGGCAAATTGCCAACAAAATATCCTTGAAGTGGTCGTTGGGGCGCACATATTTGATCTGGTCATTAATTTCTCCGCGAAGCACGGAAAAGCCCAGTACCCTCGGCAGGTAGAGGCCTTCAAAGGGGTCTTCCAACAGCATTTTTTCAAAAGCGACCAATTGAAGCGGTGCTTCTGCTGCAACGCGATGGTGCAACTCCGACAACATTGGTTCGAAGGCTTGTCGAAGGTTGTTGTAATATTCGTCTTCTTCCTCCTCCAGGTAGAGATTGAGATCTTCTGATTCCTGGATTGCCGCTGCGATTTCGTTCAGCCGGTCGTAATATTGCTCATCTAAAGCTTGCATGTGAATTAAGATGTAAAATAAGAATGAAGTGAGCGTGGGTGTGGAAGTATTTTAAAAAAGACCCGATGAAACCACGAAGGGCTTCACCAGGTCTTGTCATCAAAACACGCTTCGAAGGCAAATGTATAGGATTTGCTCGAAGTTGGAAAATATTCTTTAATAATTTTATGCTTCTTCTGTCGATTCAGGAGCTGCTGTTTCTGCTGCTGCTGGAGCCTCTTCAATTACTGTTTCTTCTACTGCCGCTACGGTTTCTTCGGCCACTGCTGCTACTGTTTCTTCTGCTGCAGTTTCTACCACTTCTTCAGCTGCCGGAGCATCTTCTTCAATGGTTGGGAGTGGTGGCGCTGCTTTTGTTTTTACTTTGGCTGTGCCATCAACACCGGCAATGAATTTGCGCTTGGCTTCTTGTGTTGCTTCCCGGCGTTTTTGGATGCGGGTTTCTTTTTGTTCAACCCAGGCAGCCAGTTTTTCATCAGCTTGTTCCTGGCTCAGAGCGCCTTTTTTAACGCCGTCTTGCAAGTGCTTTTTGAGCAACACGCCTTTGAAACGCAAAATTGCACGTACAGTATCGGTAGGTTGAGCGCCAACAGTTATCCAATAAAATGCGCGTTCACGGTTGATTTCAATGGTTGCAGGAACAGTCAGTGGGTTGTAAGTGCCGAGTTTTTCGATAAAGCGGCCGTCGCGAGGAGAACGGCTATCTGCGGCTACGATGTGGTAAAAAGGGGATTTGCTACGGCCTTTGCGTTGCAGGCGAAGTTTTACTGCCATTTGTAAGTTGAAAATTTAAATGAGTGATTCCGACTCGCCCGGTTACTTGTTTGAAACAACTCCGGGCTTTTCAGGGGCGCAAAGGTAATATCCTGTGCATAACATTACCAAATAAAATTTGCTTTTTCTCGAACCTGTTCCACACTGCCAACGTTTAATGCCTGCCTTTTGACTTTTGCAATAATACCGTTCAATCCGTTGAGCGGTTTACCTTCGCGCCGCTAACTTGAATTTTTGAATGGGTGCTACACAAAACGACATAATTACTAGCCTGCAGCAGGCTGTTCAATCCCGCATTTTGATCATTGACGGATCAATGGGGGTGTTTTTACAATCTTACAACCTGACTGAAGCCCAATTCAGGGGTGAAAGATTTGCCAATCACCATAAAGACCTGAAAGGTAATTTCGACTTGTTATGCCTCACGCAACCTGAAATTATTGAAGCCATCCACCGCAATTATCTGGAATCAGGCGCCGATATTGTAGAAACCAATACGTTTACCGCCGCTTCAATTTCTCAAGCTGAATTTGAGCTGCATGACGGTGTGTGTTATGAAATTAATAAAGCCGCCGCCGAAATTGCAAGGCGGGCCGCCGATGATTTTACGGCTCAAAACCCCGAGCGACCAAGGTTCGTTGCAGGCTCCATCGGCCCATTAAATAAAACCCTCTCCTTATCGCCCGATGTGAATGACCCCGGTTTCAGGGCACTCACTTTTGACGAGGCAAAAAATGCCTATGCCGAACAAATTCGAGGGCTGATTGACGGCGGCGCGCATATCCTGCTGGTTGAAACAATTTTTGATGTATTAAATTGTAAATCAGCGATATATGCCATAGAAGAAGTGTTCGAAGAGCGAGATTTAAGGTTGCCGGTTATTATTTCCGGTACGATTACGGATGCTTCGGGGCGCACCCTGAGCGGACAAACAGTTGAAGCATTCTGGATTTCCATTCAACATGCAAAACCATTTGCAGTAGGCTTGAACTGTGCTTTGGGAGCGGCAGAAATGCGTCCTTACCTGGAAGTTTTATCCAACCTGGCCGATTGTTACATCTCTGCTTATCCCAATGCCGGGTTGCCCAATGAGTTCGGCGAATACGAACAAGGCCCACACGAAATGTGTATACTTATGGAGGATTTCGCACGTTCAGGTTTCGTAAATATTGTGGGTGGATGTTGCGGCACGACTCCCGATCACATTCGGCATATTGCTGCGCATGTATCTGGGTTGCCACCGAGAAAACCCCGGCCATCCGTTGGCTATGCATCCTACAGCGGCCTTGAGCCTTTGATCCTTCGGGGGAATACCAATTTTGTTAATATTGGCGAACGTACGAATGTGACCGGCTCTGCCAAATTTGCTCAATTAATCAAGGATAACAATTACAATGAAGCGCTTTCAGTAGCGCGCCAACAAGTTGAAAGCGGAGCTCAGATCATTGATGTGAACATGGATGAAGGGCTACTTGATTCTGAAGCAGCAATGGTGCGTTTTTTGAATTTGCTATCCGCAGAGCCGGATATTGCCCGGCTCCCAGTGATGGTTGATTCCTCTAAATTTCAGGTCATCGAAGCCGGGCTAAGATGCCTCCAGGGGAAGAGCATCGTGAATTCCATTTCGCTCAAGGAGGGCGAAACGGAATTCATCCGACAAGCCAACATCTGCCGGAAATTCGGTGCAACAGTGGTGGTAATGGCATTTGATGAGCACGGGCAAGCCGATACAATCGAACGTAAAGTAGAAATTTGCCAACGTGCGTTCCGGATTCTTACACAGCAGGTCGGTTTTTTA
>JAEUUR010000647.1 GCA_016787465.1 Saprospiraceae bacterium
AGGAAGCAATGTTGAAGTCAGTCACGATGAAGTTTCCCAAACTGACCCATATAGCCATGAGTGAAAGAGGAGGTATTTCAGCTACCCATAATACGTTTCAAGGGATACTTTTTGATGGAAAGGACTTGTTTTATTCCAATAAATATGATTTGCCGGATATACTCGATCGCATGGGCGCCGGCGATGCCATGATGGCTGGATTGATTTATGGACTTAGTAAAAAATCAATGGATGCTGCTACTTTGATAAACTTCGCCGGTGCAAGCGCAGCAATGAAACATTATATTCGCGGTGATTTTAACCTTTCTTCACTGCATGAAATTCGCAGTTTGATGGACGGGAATTCGGGCAGCAAAGTGCATCGTTAATTCACAAACAAACAAAAAATGGCCGCTTACACCCGCCTGCAATTTTACCATATACTTTCTGAAACCGGTCTGATGCCGCTGTTTTACCATCCTGACCCGGAAACGGCGTTTCAAATTACCGCAGCCTGTTATCGCGGCGGGGCCCGTACAATAGAGTTCACCAATCGTGGCGATTTTGCCCATGAAGTATTTGGTGATTTACAAAAACGCGTTCAAAAGGAACTTCCCGGAATGGTGCTCGGAGCAGGAAGTATTCCGGATGCCGGTACAGCATCCCTGTATATGCAGCTTGGCGCAGGATTTATCGTTTCGCCGGTGTTATCGGAAGAGGTGGCTAAAACTTGCAATCGAAGAAAAATTGCCTATTTGCCGGGATGTTCCACCCTTACTGAAATTGCGAAGGCTGAAGAAATGGGGTGTGAAGTGGTAAAGCTTTTTCCCGGGGAAATGTTTGGGCCTTCGTTTGTAAAAGGCCTTAAAGGGCCGATGCGCTGGACGAGTGTGATGGTGACGGGTGGGGTAGAGCCGACCGAAGCAAGTATCCGGGAATGGTTTGATGCAGGCGTTTTTTGCGTAGGTATCGGCTCCCGTCTGATCAGCAGTGAGTTGATGGATCAAAAACAGTTTGACCATCTTGAAAAAACGGTTGCAAACGTAATTTCCTGGATAAAGCAAGTGCGTTCCTGCATTTAAACGGTTGCTTTTGAACACCGGAAGCCGCTCCTGCGGACGAATCTATGTAGGTCGTCGGCGTCGATTGGTCGAGCTTTCAAACAGAATCTTCTAGCGTTTGGAGAATAACGCCGGGTTTTGTGCTACTTTTGCGCGCCATTTTGGGCAACATATCCATGGAAGAGAAACAGAACAAACTTACATCAATGATCGGCATGGGGCTGATCTTTTTTTTGCTTTATTTGTGGATGCAGTATACCGCACCTGCAAAAGACGAACAGCAACAACAACAAGCCCCGGCAACAGAACAACCAGCCGCCAATCAGGCCGCTAATCAAACCGCAGCTCCTGCACCGCAAAATACCCAGGTTGCAGTTCCGGATACGATGAAGAATGCCCTTGCCGTCGCGCAGTTTGGACCATTCGCAGCTGCATCTACAGGAAAGGAAGAAGTATTTGTGCTGGAAAACGACCTTGCTAAATTTACATTCACTAATAAGGGCGGTCGTATCAAAGAAGTTATTCTCAAAAAATACGAGCGAATCAATTCCGATACCACCGGGGCCGACATCCGTTCTCCCCTCCGGCTGCTGGAAGATGAAAAAAACCGACTGGACCTGGAACTTCCTGTGAACGGCGTAGCCGGTGGAAAAGTTAATACCGGTGATCTTTATTTCAACGGCAGCCAAAACGGCAACACGGTTACATTTCGAGCCGATGCCGGAAACGGAAATTACTTTGAACAAACCTATACGTTGGCGCCCGACAATTACAAGTTGACTTACCAAATCGGCGGAAACGGGGTGCGGAACTTTTTAGCCCAGGATCAAATACGACTTGTTTGGTCGAATTACCTGGATAAGCTGGAACGCAACCAGACGTATGAGCGTACTATGTCGTCGGTGTATTTCAAGGAGGATGGCGAATCGACCGATTATTGCGATTGTCGTCAGGACGATGTGGAAAGTTTGGGCGCAAAACCGGTCAAATGGTTTGCCCACAGCAACCAGTTCTTCAATACAGCTGTGATCGGAAACGATTTTTCATTTAAAGATTTCGTCGGAGAAACGAAAGTTTTCACACCTGCTGAACCCGATTTGAAATTGTTGAAAACAACAGCGGGAATCACCTTGAACAATGGCAGCGCCAACCTAACTATTTATTCAGGTCCGAATGAATTTGAACGTTTAAAAGCCGAAGGAAACTCCTTGCAAGATATCATTCCTTTCGGAGCCAGTATATTCGGCGCCATTAACCGTTGGGTGATCCATCCGATTCTCGACCTGCTGGCACTTTTCATCAGCAATAAAGGAATCGTGATCCTGATGCTTACTTTGCTGGTAAAATTACTCGTGTACCCGCTGACGTACCGAATGGTATTGAGCCAGTCCAAAATGGCGGCGCTTAAACCCCGGATAGATGAATTGAAAAAGAAATTCGGCGACGATCAGCAGGCGATGAGTATGGAAACCATGAAACTTTACAGCGAGTTCAGGGTTAATCCATTGGGCGGTTGTTTGCCGATTTTGTTGCAAATGCCGATCTGGTTTGCTTTATACCGCTTTTTCCCGGCAGCCATTGAGTTCAGGCAAGAAAGCTTCCTGTGGGCAACCGACCTTTCAAGCTACGACAGCATCATGCAACTGCCGTTTGAATTGCCATTCGGCGCCGGCAACCACCTCAGCCTCTTTACCTTGATTTGGGTGGTGACCACCCTTTGGTACACCTGGTATTCCATGAAACAAATGGATTCCTCCGCCGTACAAAACGATCAGATGAAAGTGATGAAATACATGCAGTTCACTATGCCGGTGTTCTTTATGTTTTTCTTCAACTCTTTTGCTTCCGGCCTGACGCTTTACCTGTGTTTCAGTAACTTGCTGAATATCGGACAAACGGTAGTAACCAAAGAATACCTGATCGACAAAGAAAAGCTTAGAGAAGAATTGGAGGCCAACCGGAACAAACCTAAAAAGCAGGGCGGCTGGCGCGAAAAATTTGAGCAAGCCATGAAGGAGCAACAACGCGTTCAGGCGGAAAAATTGAAAGAACGGCAACAAAAAGGCAAAAAGAAATAAAAAAGGGCGAGGTTGACCAACCTCGCCCTTTTTTATTGTGCGAATGACAAACATACATGACGAATTTACAAAATTAGTCGATCCCGTTCATCAGCCTTGAAATTTACACCAGGAGGCCGTATTCAGGCCCGTTTATTCACAAAGTAACTCTTCGCAAACACACGTACCTGAACCATTATTGGTTAGAATAAAGACTTTTTTCCCTCCGGGCGGAATGCTCACTGCATTCATCGTGCCTCCACAGAAGGTAGGTCCACAAGACCAGTAAATATTAACTGACTCGGCTGTAGTCCCGGTGTTGCTCACTTGGAATCTCTTTGGAAAAGCTTGGACGGAATAGGTATTGCCCAGCACGCCTCCACCACCAAAAATCAAATTGTTACTGCAATCTGGGCCACAATTGCCATTGATTCCGAATCCACACAATATCAGGTGCGTACCGGAATTTACTGTTACCCTGAGGTTACAAAAAGGTTTGGCGCCGCGATCCTCTGCTTCGATCAATGATTCAGTTGCCTGCGTTTTAGAGTCGGAAAATGTTTCCTTCTGACAGGAATAGGTATAAAATGCCAACGTACTAAACAGCGCAAGGCCAAGGATATAAAATGACTTGTTTTTCATGTGAAAAGATTTAAGTAGTGAGTAAATGGTTTATTTGCATGCCGGCCTCACTGGTGTTCAAGGAGAATGACCAGGCTGCTGAAATGTGACATTTCGGCCAAAACTTTAAATCTCTAATGTTGAAAAACGGTGTAGAATTGCCTATTCGAATTGGTTCAAAATTCCAAACCCGCCACTTTTCAAAAACTCTTCTCTTTTAAACAGCGCCACGTCAGAAGACACCATTTCAGAGATCAAGTCGGCAAGCGCGCAATGAGGCGTCCAATTCAATTTGGTGCGCGCTTTTGTAGCATCTCCCACCAATAAATCTACCTCCGCTGGTCGGAAATAACGCGGGTCAATACAAATTACTTCCTGCCCGACCTTTAGGTTGGGATTGTTCGATTGCGCAACGAAACCGATTTCCTCCACGCCTTCTCCTTTAAAATCGAGGGTAGCACCCACTTCCGCAAATGCCATTCGACAAAAATCACGCACGGAGGTGGTCGTTCCTGTTGCAATTACAAAATCCTCTGCAACTGTTTGTTGCATCATTAAATACATCGCCTCCACATAGTCGCGTGCATGCCCCCAATCGCGCCGCGCATCCAGGTTGCCAAGCCACAATTTATCCTGCAACCCTAGTGAAATTTTAGCGGCGGCACGGGTGATCTTCCTGGTGACAAAGGTTTCTCCCCGGATCGGACTTTCGTGGTTGAAAAGAATGCCGTTGCAAGCAAATATCCCGTACGATTCCCGGTAGTTGACCGTAATCCAATAGGCATACAACTTGGCAACGCCATAAGGTGAACGCGGATAAAAAGGCGTTTTTTCAGTTTGTGGAGTTTCCTGCACCAAACCATACAATTCCGAAGTAGATGCCTGGTAGAATTTGGTTTTTTCTGTCAAACCAAGCAGGCGGATCGCCTCCAGGATACGCAAGGCGCCGACAGCATCGGCATTTGCAGTGTATTCGGGCGTTTCGAAACTAACCTGAACATGGCTTTGTGCGCCGAGGTTGTAAATCTCATCGGGTTGCACTTCCTGTACGATCCTGATCAGGTTGGTCGCATCGGTCAGGTCGCCATAGTGCAAAATGAAATTACGATGGTCGACGTGCGGATCCTGATACAAATGATCGATCCGTTCCGTGTTGAACATAGAAGAACGGCGTTTTATGCCATGAACTTCATATCCCTTTTTGAGTAAAAAATCGGCCAGGTAGGCGCCGTCTTGTCCGGTAATGCCGGTGATGAGAGCTTTTTTGCGCACGTATTGAACTTAATTTGCTTAGGACAAAGGTACTTGTTTTGTACCGGTTAAAAACAAAGGTAACAAGCTTACAATGTTTGATTTAGAAGTTTTGGCAGCTGAAGCGCCTTCATGGCCCATTTGTCGGAACACGCTTTTTTCATGTTTTCCAATTGCCCTGCGTGGTGAATATCGGTGCCCAGAAAATCAACCAATCCATGTTGAATGAGCAACCGGGCATCGTTTTTAGCGGAAGGATGGTAATATCCGGTGAGAGACAACAAATTTACTTGTAACAAACAGCCCATGTCCTTCAACCGTTGGAAATCTTCCAGGTTTCGGTAATACAGGTACCGTTCCGGATGCGCCAAAACTGGTTTGTATCCTTTCATTTGAAGTTCAAAGAGTACGGCGTGCAGATTGGGGTATTCTTGAAAAAAGGCCATCTCTATGAGCACATAATTTCCAGGCAGACAAAGAAGTGGCTCCGTTCGGAGGAGCTTTTCAAAAGTTTCATCCAGGTAATACTCCGCAGCGGCATCAAATAGTTCCATTTGAATATCCGCTTGTTCTAATTGTCGGGAAAGTTGATCGCGTTGTCGGAGGATATGATCCCTGCTGTTAGGGTATCTCTCAGACATCACATGGGGGGTGGCGATTAGTTTTTTGTATCCCAGTTCTTTTAACCCATTAATTAATTGAATGGAGGCATCCACGTCCTGTGGGCCATCATCGATAGCTGGCAGCAAATGCGCGTGCATATCGGTGCCCAAGGCGCCAAAATGCAATTGATCGGGATGATTATTTTTAAAGAAGCTGAACATATCAATCCTCCTGAAAAATGAATTTCAGGAACTTTGTTTCGAAATGATCAAACCACAATTTTCCGGAAACATCAGACAGCTTTTCTTCCAGAACGTTTACCTCTGATGCGGATTTTGCGCCTAATTGCCGCACAATTTCATCTATGTTGAGGGAAACATGGTTCCCATCGGTTTCGCGCAGGTGTAGAATCACGCCCTGATTGTCAAGTGATGGTGTAACCTGTACCAAAAGCAGGTTTGCAATGTCTAGCGGTAGAAATGATTTGGAAACTAATGTGGTTCCGGAAGCCTGGGCATCAGCCATCATTACCCTGGATGGCAATGGGGTGCGTGCTCCCCAACCAAATCTACTGGCAAATGCAATCGACGGATCACTTTTTGAGGTGATATAATAATTCCACCTGAGTTCTCCTTCCTGACTGGCTTTGAAATTGGTTACCCAGTAATTATTCAGAACCCACGAAAAAAGGTGGTTTGTTTTAGGTTTCAACCGATAGTAGTAGCGGCCGATATTGAGGTTGTCAAACTGCACGAGTGGAATTTCCGGACTTACAAATACAATCTGTGCATCCTTATTGGCTACGGAGGCAAAATTTTGAATCGTATTCCAATCGGAAGATGAGCCTTCCAATTGGTTGATTCCAGGATAAACAACGCCGCCTTGCACTTCAAAACGAAGGCGGCCGTCGGGTAGTTTGAATGGAAATGAAACGTACAAACCTTCAGGAGTGGTTACCGGGAGTTTAAAAAGTCT
>JAEUUR010000548.1 GCA_016787465.1 Saprospiraceae bacterium
GAACAGGCCCAGTTTTATTACCTGACAAAGGATATCGCCAGTGAAGACCTGAGCGACCCTGAAATACGGCGCAATTTTGCGGTTTCTTCCAACGACCTTACCAGTTGGCTGGCCAATATTCCCGCTCAAAAACAAGTCATGATTCTGGATGCATGCAATTCCGGAAAAGTGGTCAGCGACCTGGCATCGTTGGTTAAAAAAGACCTCTCGCCGGCTCAAATTGTGGCCCTGGATCGCATGAAAGACCGCACAGGAATGTTCATTCTAACCGGCAGTGCCGCCAATAAGGTGAGCTTCGAAGCCAGTCAGTTTGGTCAGGGCCTGTTAACCTACAGTTTGTTGCAAGGCATGAGCGGGCCTGCGCTCACGACAGATAAACGTGTCGATGTGATGCGTTTATTCCAATACTCGCGGGATGAAGTGCCTGTAATGGCTAAATCGATAGGCGGCATTCAAACACCGATACTTTCGTTCCCAGCTACCGGAGCCAGTTTTGATATCGGTATTGTAACCGAACAGGTGAAAATACCTTTAGCTCAAGTCAAACCAGTTTTTGTGCGTAACAACTTTCAGGACGATGCCACTTTCGACGACGGGTTGGGTTTGAACCGGGCGTTATCGAATTTTTTACAAGGCCTGACCGCAAAAGGCGCCCAATCGGACATCGTGTACGTCGACGTGCCGGAATATGACAATGCATGGTCCGTAAAAGGGCGTTACACTGTAAATGGACAGACCGTGAAAGTGGTATATCGGTTATTCAAAGGCACAACAATCGTCGGTAAATTTGAAAAAATCGGCGCTGTCGATAACCTGGATGGCTTAATCGAGTCAATGATGGAAGACGTGTGGCCAAATGTTAAATGATTGAAAAAAACTTTCCCTGCTTATCATCCTGTACCGCCTGAAATTTGTATTCACAAACCTGATTTGAAAAAACGATGAAATGTTGCTTAATTGCCGCTTTGGTTTTTGGACTGTTCGTCGGCGTTTTGAATGCTCAGGAGCTTACCGGAATAGGTTCAGGCGTTACGCGTGCGCTCGTGATCGGTGTGTCGGATTATGAGTTGGTGTCCGATTTAAATTATGCGCATCGGGATGCCCAGCTTTTTGCGGATTACCTGAAATCCGATGCCGGCGGAAAGGTAAATCCTGAGCATATTCGGCTGCTGTTGAACAACAAAGCTACGCTGGCCAATATCGCCGATGCGTTCGACTGGCTTTATGCAGAAGCCAAAAAAGGCGATCGGGTGTACGTGTATTTTGCCGGGCATGGTGATGTGGAAAAACAAACTCCCTGGCAACACGGTTTTTTGCTGCCCTACAATTCGCCGGTAACCAACTACCGTTTAAGGGCATTGCCCGTGGAAGAACTCGACAGATTGGCTGTGACGCTTTCGACGCGCGGCGCACGCGTCGTGATTATTGCCGATGCATGCCGGGCCGGAAAATTAGCCGGGTCAGAAGTGCAAGGGCCTTCGCTGACTGCGGAAGAAATGAGCAAAAAGAAAGCCAACGAAATTCGGATACTTTCCTGTAAGCCCGACCAAAAGTCGTTGGAAGACCTCAACTGGGGAGGAGGCCGCGGATTGTTTTCTTATTATTTGCTCGACGGGTTGAAAGGCTTGGCCGATTCGGATGCCGACGAGCGCGTCACCCTGGAAGAACTCGAAGATTTTATGAAACCCAAGGTGCGCGCCCAGGCGCAGTCGGCTGCCAATAACCGCCAGGACCCCATTTTCGACGGCGAGCCTACCTATTGGATCGCTACGGTAGACGGACCGACCCTCGCAGCTTTGCAAGCGGAACGTACACCGGCCTCTAACGCCGATATGGCGGCCGCTCCCATGGTGGCTGCAGCGCCCGTTATGGCGCCTCCGCAAGCCGATATGGCTTCCATGGCAATGGCGGAGCCATTGGAGCGCTCGGTAAACGCTGCTGCTTTAACAGACCTCGAAGTTTTATTAGACCTGCTTTCAAAAGAGCGTATTTGGACCCAAATTTCCTATTACAAGCTGAACAAATTTTCGTTGAAAAAAACGCCGGCAGCGTTTTTAGCTGAAGTAGATTCATTAAGCCAAAATCATCTGATCAATTGGACCATTGAAAAGCAGGTGGATTCTGTGGTTCAAAAATTGCGTGTGCAATTGAATGAACAGCCGCTTTTTTACCAAGTATTTAACCGTCAATTGGCACTGGCCCTCCATGATTTTGGCCAACAGATGTTGAATTTATACCTGGAAGGAGATTTGGGTGAGTTGGAAAAGCGGGTTATTCCTGATGAAAGCGCCCGGGATTATGAAAAATTTCCACCGATCTACAGCCTGGCCATGCGCTTGTTGCCCGCAACCCATTTTTTACAACCCAACCTCGCTTTTGAATTCCACTATTTTTCCGGATTGGCGCTTCGCCTGCGCATGGATGCGGAAGGTTACGTGCCTTTTCAGTTTGAAAAAGCCTTGCAGGAAGAACTTCATGCCCTGGAAATAGACA
>JAEUUR010000565.1 GCA_016787465.1 Saprospiraceae bacterium
GGCCGGCATCTGGTTTTTAAATGCTGCTGCAAAAATCGTTGCCGTTTCCATATCGATGGCGCTGCATCGCAAGTCGCGCAGTTTTTGTTTAAAATCTTCGCGGTGCTCCCAAACCCGTTTGTTGGTGGTGTACACCACGCCCGTCCAGTAATCGCGCTCAAAATCGCGAATGGTGGTTGAAACTGCTTTTTGAAGCGCAAAAGCAGGCAGTGCCGGTACTTCAGGGGGCAAATAGTCGTTACTGGTACCTTCGCCACGAATAGCAGCAATCGGAAGGATGAGATCGCCGATTTGATTTTTGCCGGTCTTCAGCCCACCGCATTTGCCCAAAAACAACACGGCTTTAGGGTGAATGACTTCCAGTAAATCGATGATCAAACCCGCATTCGGACTTCCGATGCCAAAATTGATGATCGTAATTCCTTCGGCCGTGGCGGCTTGCATGGGTCTTTCCATCCCGTAAATGGGTACCTGGTGTTCGTCGGCGAACGATTTGACATAACCGCTGAAATTTACCAGCAGGATGTACTGGCCGAATTCGGAAAGCGGCATGCCGGTGTAACGTGGCAGCCAGTCGGTGACGATTTCTTTTTTGAAGTCTTTTTCTTTCTGGAAGTTCTCCTGGCTGACCCGATCGAGGTCTTCCTGTGTGAGGTGGTTATTATTCATACATTTTATTTTTCATTTTTACCTTGAGCCATTGCGCGGTACACGATGCTTTGCAGTTTCGGGCGGTAATCGCCGTTGCTCAGTTTGTTGTTTTCCATGCTCGGATACGTCCGGTTCGATAAAAAGATAAAAATCAGCTTTTTATCGGGGTCGGCCCAAACGCAGGTGCCTGTGAAACCAAGGTGACCAAACGTGTTTTTACCGGCCAGTTTGCTCATGTTGGCGGATTGTTTTTCATCCAGTTCTTTCATGTCGAAACCAATGCCACGGCGGGTACTTCCGTTGAACCGGGTGGTGAAAAGCCGTACGGTTTCCGGATTCAGGTAAGTACGCCATCCATAATTTCCACCGTTGAGCAGCATCTGAAAAAGTTTGGCCAGGTCGTTGGCATTGGAAAACAACCCGGCATGGCCGCTGACGCCGCCCAGCATGGCCGCCCCCATATCGTGCACATATCCCTGAATTTTTTGCCGCCGGAAATAGCCGTCTTCCTCTGTCGGCGCACAACGTAAAGTCAGTCCTTTTTTCCAGGGATTATAACCCGTGGTCGACATGCCCAATGGCGTATAATATTGTTCAGCTGCAAATACATCCACAGGTTTTTCCGACAAATTGGCCACGGCGCGTGCGCCCAGGTAAAGGCCCAGATCAGAGTATTTGTATGTTTTATCTTCCCGAAGCGGGCTGCTGAAAATTTTAACCCAAACACTGTCGACCCAGTTGTTTTTCATGAACAGGTTGTTCGCAACCGGAACCGTAAACCCTTTTTCCTCCGTAGGTTTATACACCTCCGGCATGGGGGTGGCATCTTTCGCAACGGTTTGCTGGTAAAAAGGAATCCAGGGTTGCAACCCGGCGTGGTGTGCCATGATTTCGCGCACCTTCAGGTCTTTTTTATTGGAGTTTTTTAACTCCGGTATGAACTCCGACATCGGCAAATCCAATGAAATTTTGCCGGTTTCGGTGAGTTTCATCATCGAAACAGTGGTGGCGGCTACTTTGGTTACGGATGCCAGATCGAAAACGGTTTCGGTGGTCACAGGTACCGTTTGTTCATAGGTTTGGTATCCGTAGGCTTTGTGCCAAACAATTTTATTGTCTTTGGCTACGAGTATCTGGCAGCCTGGTGCGGCGCCTGTCTGAATAATTTCCTGCACCAGGGCATCCATGAGTGCCAGGGTATCGCTGCTCATCCCTACGGCTTCCGGCATCGAGTACCCCAATCTTTTTTTAGGAAACTCCCTGCGAAAACCATGTCCGAAGTGGGCGTAGGGCGTAGCTGTTACAGGCATAATGCCGTTCATATCGGCAGCCCCGAAGAGTGCCTGCGCTGCGCACTCCTGCGCAATTGGGTCTTCGGTATAAGCCTGGAGCATAAGCGGCGTTTCTGCGAGCCAACGCAGGGTGTAAGGGTTGCCGAAAACCGTTATGCTAACCGTGTTTTGTGTATTCAACTGCTCGATAAAACGAATTTGTTGGGGTGATACGCCGTACATGGTATCGACGCCGGCTTCTTCTTTTTTCGTACGTAACGGAAGCGGAGTAGTTCGCATGCCATACACCCCTGCAAGCACAATGTCATAGTGCCGGAGCGAATCAAGTACCCGTTGTTGTTGCAGTGAATCGGCGTTTTTGGGCAGGTTGAAATGCCGGACAGGCGCATAATACCCGCAGTACGTTTGGAAAACCGTGCGGTTGGTATCGCCTACGGCAACAGATGCAAAGCGGATGTTTTCCAGGTTCGGGAATCCGATGAGGTTTTTGGAATCGTTGACAAGCGTCATGGCTGCGGCAATGATACGCCGTTTAAGGGCATAAGCTTGTGGGCGGTTCAGGTCGCGCCGAAGGTTGTTCAGTTCCACACGCTGGGGGCTTGTCAGGCCTAAGCGATATTTGACCCGCAACACCCTTTTCACACTTTCATGAATCTGTGCGCGGTCAATTTCCCCGCTGCTGATGGCATCAACGACAGCTTTCCAGCCAACCGGCAAATCGGCGGAAAGCAGGAGCACGTCATTGCCTGCTTTAAACGCTTCCACATCAGCGCTTCCATTGGGGAATTTTAGTTTTACAGCGTCCATTTCCATGGCGTCGGTAAAAATCAAACCTTCGAAGCCCATTTTTTTGCGCAAAAGGTCGGTTACTGCTGCCCGGCTCAACGAACTGGGCCTGGGTTCGCGGTTGTCGATAGCCGACACCTGCAGGTGCCCGATCATAAACGATCCAACGCCGTTTTGGGCCAGCATATCGAAGGGGTAAAGTTCCAGGCTGTCGAGCCGGTTTCTTTCAAATTTCAACTTGGGCAGTTCGTAGTGCGAATCTTGGTCGGTATCGCCGTGGCCGGGAAAGTGTTTGGCACAGGCTAATACACCGCCTTCCTGTAAGCCGGCCATGTATTGGTAGGCTTTTGCGGCTACATTATGCCGGTCTTCACCGTAGCTGCGTTCGCCAATGACCGGGTTTCGGGAATTGTTGTTTACGTCGGCCACCGGTGCGTAATTCACGTGTACGCCCAAACGGCGACATTGCCAGGCCACTTCCTTGCCCATTTCATACAACAAGCTGTTGTCTTGCACCGCGCCGAGCATCATGGCGCGCGGAAAAGAAATAGTGGAATGGCGCAGGCGCATGCCCAAACCGTTTTCCAGGTCGGCGGAAACAAGCAGCGGGATTCTGGGTGAGGCTGCCTGATAGCGGTTTGTCAGTTCGGCCTGTTTTTCGGCCGAGCCGGCGTGGGTGGGATTAAAAAAACAAATTCCGCCTGGTTTGTACTGACGAATGAGTTGCTCCACCTCCTGTTCATAGGCGGTATCTTTGTCGACGTGCGCGCGCAGCACAAATAATTGCCCCAGGCGTTCATCCTCGTTCAGGCTGTTAAAAATCGAATCAACCCATTTGGCTTCTTCTGCCGAGCCGGAGGATGAAAGATTTGCAAAAGGGCGATTATCGCTGAATGCCAGCAAAGAAGCGGCTACCAAAGCCATGCCCCAGGTTTTGCCGGAGGGCAACAGGAGGTGGAGTGTTCGTCTCATGAAGTGCAAAATAACGCAGGATTTTTGTTTCCAGACCGCACTTTTGATCTGAACCTGCTTATTTCAACTTCAAATCATGTTATATAGTCAAAGCAGAGTGTTTTTGAATATGACCTGTCATACTGAGCGCTGTAGGCCAACACTGTAGCCGCAGGCTATTTTCAAAGCCAATCAGCGCGAAGTATAACTACCAATCTCTGAGCACTTTGTAACTTCCGGTAATGGTATGTGAAGTTCCGTTGGCTGTTTTAAAATCGCCGCCAAAAGTGCCGGTCATCGAGTCGCCAACATTCAATCCGGGTTGATCAACATTGACGGTTACGTTGAAAGGTTTGGAAACGTCCAATTCCAGTCCGTTCACATTCAGTTGTTCCACCAGGGTGGAGCCGCTTGACGGGTTTTGTACAAACCACATGTAGATATTCTGGTTCAGGGTAATACTGTCAAACGAAGAGGCGATGGAAGCAAAGGTTCCATTTGCGTTCCCGTTTGGTTCCACTTTGGTAAAACTTTGTCCGTCGATGGTGTATTGGATATACTCTGAAAGCGTATTGCAAACAGTAATATTGCCCAGGTTGTTGGTGTTGTCGAGGATGAACGACACCGGCGTGCTTTCCAAAAATTCATCGAGGTCGTATCCGGTTAGGCTTGCATCGACAACGTTTTGGCAATTGATCAGGGTATATTCAATACTTCCATCCGATGAGGCAAAAACAGCAGCCGTAATTCCGTTGTATTTGAGGATGGCATAACCGTTTTCCACCGGTTGGCCGTCGCAATCGACAAGTTGTGCTTCAACAATGGAATGCGGTATGCTTGGGTCGTTGATAATGATATCAGACAAGGTGACGTCCGTTTCAAAAGGGCCTATGTTTTGGGAATATAGTACAGCGCCTCCACATTGTTCAGGCAATCGGATTTCGAGCAGCATTTCATATCCTTTGGGAACTGCGCCGCCAAACCAGCCTTGGCCGTTTGAAATGGCGGATCCTTTAAATCCATTGGAAAGCACAGTGAGCTGGATTTCTGCGCCGATTAACGGCGTGCTCCGGTTGTCAAAAAATACGCTTCCATCCATGTAAACCGTTTCAGAAAAAGCGTCGCAGTTCCAGAATGAAAAGTGCGAAACTTCACCCACATATGCGCCATTCACCTTTGTGGCTTTGCCTTCCTCTTTCCAGCGGGCGCTCTCCTCGTCAAAATACCACAACGGAATTTCTTCCGGCGCCACCGATGCTAAAGCGGATGGAATAGCCATGTTGATCGTTACGCTTTTTCCAGCGGCTACTTTGAGTGTGTTGCCGGAGTTGTCTTCCAATTCAACGGCAACCATGCCAAATGTGCTCAGCACGCCTTCTTCGCCGGCGCCGTCAATGGCGCGCAGATCGCCTGGCATTTTACGCCCCAGGTCGGGGTCGTCGGCAGCAAGTGGTTTAGCATAAACCCGGGCGAATCCTGAAAAAGCAGCGCCATTTTCACGAACAAGGGCGTTGGCCGGAAAGCTCAGGCTCATGCCGCTTCCCAATTGAAGTTGTGCGCCGGAAGCAGCGTTTAAAGAATGTGGAGGGTCTTTTTCCAGGAGTTGTACCTGAACATTTGTGACGGATTGGTCTTGAACTACAAATGCGCGACTGAAATTAAAATAGCCGTTTTTGCGAATATGCAGGATGGCGTTGCGTGCGCGTCCGCGCACGGGTTTGAGTTTGAAAATACCGTTTTGATCAGTTTGGGCGCTTTCATCGCCGGATTCGACCCGGGCGTCGCTAATCGGGTCGCCGGATTCGTTGGTAACACGGCCGGCAAACATGATTTCCACTTCAGGGCCGTAATCTGAAACGGCGTCTTTGTTGCAGGCAATAAAAAGTGCAACCACACAGGAAAGGATCGTTGGCAAAAGCCATTTGAGCTTGTTCATAAAAAGTAATTTTTGTTGAATAAATATGGGTAACGAGGGTTACTAACAGATATCGCACCATGCCAGCAAAGGGTTGGGTGCTTTCTTCTTTTTTGAATTATTTAATTGAAAAACTGCATTTAACATGAAAAAACTGCTGTTTCTATCGTCTTTTTTGCTTTTTGCAAGCATACTTCATGGACAAACATGGTTTGCGCCCGATTACCGTTGGTCGTTTAACATCAGTGGCGGCTTTGCCGGAATCGACGAAGATCTTAAAGTACAATTTGACAAAGACACCGCCATCCACGGTTTGCCCTGCCGTAAATGGGCGTATCAAATACCTTTTCCCTGGGCGCCACACAACGCTTATAATTTTACCTATTCCGATGGGCCACGCACATACATTTACAGTCCGGAACTGGATTCCCTGGTGAAGATGTACGATTTTTCCTTACCTGTTGGCGCGCAGGTTCAGGTGCCGCGGAATACAGGTGTGTTCACCTACCAAATTGAAGCAATCGATCAGGTGGGGGCGGGTAACTTGACCTTGCTCCGGCAATACGTACGGTATATCAA
>JAEUUR010000579.1 GCA_016787465.1 Saprospiraceae bacterium
TGCGCACCGTTGAAAGCGAAGTATTCAGGATGTTCGGCGAAGTATTTATCCGGAGCGCAAAGCCGGTCGAAGGTATGGACGAACAAGCCCCATTCGCGGTTTTTGGCCGTATGGGTTTTCAGTTTGTGCCAGCGTGCCCAGGCATCGTCGAAAGCGGGCACGTACCAAAGTTCGCGGTAAGGGAATGCCGGTTTTTCGATGCGCGCCGGCAGTTCGGGCAGTTGAATTCGCTCGACGGTAGGGATCAGGGAATCGGTCGGACTGTATTTTCTGCAGCCCAACATTTCGAGCAAGGTATAAACGCCGTATTCCGAGCCCATGTCGCCGCTTGCGGCGATTAAAAACGCGTTCGATTTTCCCTGCATGAAAAAATCGTCGGCGCCCAGCGCGCCCGGTTTTTCAAAACCTGCATTGGCGGCTGCCGGGCTGTAGCCGATATACACCGAAGGTGCGCTTCTGTGGGGCGTCCGCGGGGATATGGCTACCGGTTTGCCGGTCATTTTTTGGAGGTAAAATTGCAACACCTGGGCAGCGCGTGAGTCGGGCTCCGAAGGTTTTGAGGTGAGTAGAATTTGAGGTTGTTGCGCATGGAGTGCAAGGGAAACCAACAGGGCAGTCAAGACTAAACCGAGGCTGGCAATGGTGTTTTTCATTTATAAGTAATTTGGGGGAAAGGTAAGGAGATTATGGCTGGCCACAGGAGTTTGGTTATAGGGTATAACTCGCCAAATCGTTTAAAAAAAACACACATTTGGCGAGTTATAAATTTAAATATTAATATGAAATTAATCGGAAGATTGGAAGAATCCGCTTTGTTAAAAAGCTTGCTTCACAAAAATGAGTCAGAATTTGTGGCTGTGTACGGGCGGAGGCGAATTGGTAAGACGTATTTAGTAAGACAGGTTTATGAGGGCCGGATTGTTTTTGAATGTAGTGGGTTGCATCAGAAAGACAAGGAGCAACAATTAGAGAACTTCTGGCTAACTTTAGCGGAATACAATCAGGAAGAAAAACCAATGTTGCCACCCAAATCCTGGCTCCAGGCTTTTGCTCAGTTGCGGGGTTATTTGACAAAATTGCCCTTGGGAGACAAGAAGGTCGTATTTTTAGATGAAATATCATGGTTTGATACACCTCGCGCGGGCTTTTTGGCAGCATTAGATAATTTTTGGAATCAGTTCTGCACAAAACGCGATGACATAATTCTTGTAATTTGTGGGTCAGCCGCTTCATGGATCATCCAAAAAGTAGTCAATGACCGGGGAGGATTACACAACCGCATCACTCAACATATTCAATTAATGCCCTTTAAACTTGGCGAAATGAAGTCATTTTTGGAGGCGCGAAACGTCCATCTTTCTTTAAAAGACATCACCCAGCTTTATATGTGTGTTGGAGGTATACCCTTTTACATCAAGGATGTGGAGGCTGGTAAAAGTGTCGCGCAAATATTAGATAGCCTATTTTTCGGTAACGGGGCAAAGCTCAAAAATGAATTTCCAAATCTTTATGCTGCCCTTTTCAAAAACAATCAAGGTCACGAAACTGTAGTGCAGGCTTTGGCCCAAAAGAATAAAGGTCTTACCCGAAATGAAATTATCAGAGCAACAGGTATATCCAGTGGTGGTGGACTTACACTGATACTTGAAGAGCTTTTGCAGTGTGGTTTTATTCGGCGTATTTACCCGTTTTCTAAAGTAAGCGAAGATGGCCTCTACCGTTTGGTGGATGAGTTTTCATTGTTCTATTTTCGCTTTTTACACAACCAAAAAGGAACAAACAGCTGGCTGCAGATAGCCGTCACACCTGCTTTCAAAAACTGGTCGGGTTATGCTTTTGAGAGCCTTTGTTTCAAACATGTTTATCAGATTAAAAAGGCTCTGGGGATACATGGCGTTATTTCAAATGAATATTCATGGTACCAAAAAGGGAATAGCGTGTCGCCGGGAGCACAAATTGATTTTATACTGGACCGCAGCGATAATTGTATCAACCTGTTTGAGTTGAAATTTCACGATGCTGAATTTGAAGTGACAAAAGAATACGCCAGCCAGCTACGCGAAAAAATCGAGATTTTCAAACATCACACACGTACGAAAAAAAATGTGTTCATAACCCTGCTTACTGTTTTTGGCATGAAGCGAAACGAGCATGCATTATCCATGATCACGCAAGACCTTATCCTGGATGTGTTGTTTGATTGATTCCGTTCTCCTTTCCCAAACATGCTAAGGAACCTGATAGGTTGAAGTCGCGACCAACCGCCCCAATACTTTTGTTTGAACTGTGCGGTGAGTCGCAGCATCTGCACGTTCAAACTCGGGTTCCACATAAATCAGCGGAAAAGGACTGTGCAAACTGGCACTGATTTGATTGGAATCCACTTCAAGTACGATGCACAAGGGTTGTGCAGTAGAGTTCCGGAAACGAAAGTCTTTGTACCCGTATACCACCGTAGCATCGGCGCCAAGCGGTGTAAAACGCTCATTTTCTTTATAGATATCGACGGAATGATGGTGACGTTCCAAAATTTCCAAACCGGCGCCGAGCGCGAGATAATAAATAATGCTTGACACCTGACACAACCCACCTCCGTAAGCGCCCTGAATTTTTCCTCCCACCAGGTTGCGACCTATTTTATAACCTTGCAGGCGCCCAGGATAGCCCACTGCCGCCCAAAATGAAAATATCTGGTCGGGCATGATCAAGATTTGGTTGATACGATCGCCGGCCTTTTGCATGTTGAACACCTTGTTTTCAAAAAATGCACTGGGCATAATCGGTTGTTGTACGGTAACCCGCTGGTTAAATTCAGGCATCGCGCCGGGTTTGGCGATCAGTCGCGCATGACCGCTGGAATAATCCCTCAACTGGCGCTGTGAAAAACGCACCAATAATTTTAAAGGCTTGGGAATGAGGGTTTTGTAATTCATTTTTTTCGCAGTGACACGACCAAATAGGAGGCGTATTTTTTCAAAAAAGAACGACAAATCAAGGTGTCAAACGCGTGCAGCAGCGGCCGCACCGTGGGCGGAAAACGGTGTATGGGTAAAAACAGAATACCTTGTTTAAATTGCACTTCCCAGTTCCAATTGGCCAAATCCGTTACTTCCGAAAGCGAATAGGCATTGCGGCCATGCCAGTTTTTGCTTTTAAATCCTAATAAAGAACGCCGTGATTTAGAAGGAAAGTCAAACACAAAATACCCGTTTGGCTTCAATATGCGGTGCATTTCACCCAACAGGTTGCCCAAATCGCTTTGTTCGAGGTGCATCACAACGTGCATACAAAATGCTGCGTCAAAAGACGCCGGATCGAAAGGAGTGGCCATTACATCGCCTTGGGTGAGCTGCTTTCCGGGATGTTTTTGGTGAGCCACATCGAGCATGGCAGCGCTGCCATCGAGGCCGTGCGTGGCGTAGTCGAGAAACCGCCCTGTGCCGCAGCCTACATCCAACACATTGTGCTGATCAGTGGGAGGCAGGAGGCGCGATAAAATAACGCGTTCCTGGGCATCGATAAACCGGCCGTAGGAGTTGCCAAAACGATCAGTATCGTACAGATGGGCAATTTGGTTGTAATAATCGTTGATTTCGGGTTTCATGTGATGGCGTTCCTAAAGTGTAAATGTAGTACTTAAATGTTTGTTCGCCTAGGTTGCAACCTTTGTGGACGGTTATTTCACGGGTTATCAAAGAGCCGCATGAAGTCAATCCGTATTTTTTTGATGAAATGAAGGTTGAGCCCCCGCGAGGAATGGCTAGTTTTGCGATCAAGCCATCCCCGAAGCTAAAACGGAATAAGCCCACATATTTTTGATCATCGACCCAACAATCTACCCATGACAATAAAAATTCTCTTCGCACTTTTTCTCCTGCTGGCATGCGCCGCCTGGTTGTACTGTTCGCCCTCCAAACGTGAAAGCTTGCCCGAAAAACCCATAGACCAGGTTTGGTGGGACGCCCTGAGCGAAGAGTGGAAAACCATCCTGCGCATCAACCAGTATTTTTACCGAAACCGGGTGGATTTTTACCAGATCCAACAGGAGTACCTCAACCGCATGAATGGGCCGGAAGATGCCAACCATACCGCGCTGAACACGTCCCTCCGCGACCTGAATGAAAAACAAAAATTCCTGCTGAGTTACAACGACATGTACGCGCGGGTGCGCAAGAAATTCCCTTCCGATTCCGCCGATACAATTGACCTGGGCAGCTTGCACCTGATCGACAAAATATACATGGTGAGCGGCCCCGGCGACCTGACGCCCCTGAAAAAGTTTGCCAAACTCAAGGTATTGGTGGCCAACTATTGCGGGATCAACCACAGCGTGCCTCATGACGAGCAGGTTTTGAACCTGGAGCCGCTCCGAAAGTTGAGCCAGTTGGAGCATTTGCATTGCGTTTCGCCGGCGTTAAAATCCTTGGAGCCGCTCAAAGACCTGACGAATTTGACCTATTTGGATTGCGAAAACAGCGATGTAACCACCCTGGCGCCCCTGAAAAACCTGCACCGACTCGAACGCCTGTTTTTCGGTTCGAAGGTGGAAAACGCATCGGTGATTGCCCGTTTAACCAACCTGAAAACCTTGCATATCGCCGGGTGCAAGGAAATCCCCGATCTTTCAACGCTACAAAAACTTCAGGAACTTTGTTTGATCGAAAACGAATTGGCCCTCGTGAACAGCCGCTACCGAATCAGCGAACTTGGTTTTTTAAAGAATCTCAGCGCACTCGAATTCCTGGATTTCGACCTGACCAGCTACCGGGGAAACCTCGCCGACCTGAACAAACTGACCCGGCTCAAGGCCGTCACACTGCCCCGGGTGCCCACCTCGGATATGCAGGCGTTTAAGCAGGCGCATCCGGGTTGTGTGGTGATTAATGAATATGAGTGGTGAGACAGATTCATGATTAATCGATTGTTGAAGTGATTTTTGAGGGTTGATTGGCTTGGGTACTCCTTTATTAATGTATACGCTATGTAAAGATATTGGGCGGTGTATAGTTGCAAACTGTTTTCAAAGCCAAACATCGAATGCTACTGAGCTTGAAACCTGGTTTGCTGTATTCTCTTCACGGGTGCTTCCACCGGAATAGTTGTAATGCATGAACCCCCCAAAACCATACCCCCTCGTTTTCAAATAAATAAAACATACTACATCCCCCTCAACAATCTATTAATCATCAATCTATTAATCATTTAATGGATCCTCTTAGATTCCAAGTCTGCAGGTTAATTTGAAAAGACCCACACATCATCAATACCGCTCCAACCCCAACAACCTCTTCCCCAATTCATTCAACTCAGCCACGCCATACCTGGTTTGTTCCCAGTTTCTGGGGTCGCCGGGAAATGCGTAGCCATCGGGTGCAATCCGGTTTTTCCAGGAGTTGATCCGCCATTCGCGCATGGCCTGGTTGTCTTCTTCGGCGGGCATCATCGAGATGTATTGAGCGATGCGCACCTTGTCTTTGCTGTTGTTGGGCCGGATGCCGTGTGGTTGACTGCTGTTGAAAATGAGCAGGTCGCCGGCTTCCATTTTTGCTTTCACCAGCTTGTCTTCAAAACCGGTGATATCGGGTTTGAAATGATCGCGGTCTTCGGGCTGGGTTAGCTTCCAGGTGTCGTAGGTTCTGAAAAGTTCGGGGATACATTGGAAGCCGCCCATGTTTTCGTCGGTTTGATCAGCCAGTGCCAGTACGCCTTGAACGTTTTGCGGTTTGGTTTCCGGGTCGTAATCCCAGTGAATAAACCCTTTGTATTCGAAACCCGGGCGGAGCGGAAAGTTCAGGTTGGCCCGGTCGATTGTTACCCAAAGTTTTTCGGTGCCCCAGATATCCACAAAGGCGTCGTACACGCGTTGGGCTTGGCGGTTGTTCCAAAGATGCTGGTTGTTGTAGCACTCAACCATGCCGGTATTGGTCAGCTCCTTCATTTTCATTTCGGCCCGGGGCGGTGTGTACCAGGTTTCAGGATCGTTGGGGGCTTTTTCTTCAAACTCCCAGATGAAAGCGGCGGTGGCCAGGGCTTGTTCGCGAGGCACCGCATTTTTAATGATCACATAACCATTTTCGATCCAAAAACGCCAATCGTCTTCACTCAACACCCGCAACGGTCCGCCTTCTTCCAGGCTCCTACGAAGCTGGATTTTACTGCTGGTCGGCGTTGACGGGTTGCCAGGAATATCCTGATGGGCCATGTTCGGCATCATGGTAGGGGCCATTGTTTGCTTTACATCATTCATTGTTAAACGCGGATTCGTTTGATTTGTCGGATTTCATGGAGGATTCACAAGATTTTCAAGGATTTCTTTCCCCAAAACCAAAAGCTCTAGGATAACATTTGCAACTCAAAAATGGCGCTTTTTTGAATTACATCCCTTTTTAGAAGTGAAAAGTTTTTAATGATTTACCGTTGGGCAGCATAGGTTCCTCCCTGCTATGCATCTAATGCGCCATCATAAAGCACCGGGTTTAAAGCAGAATTTACCACCTGCCCAATTTCAACGCCTGGGCACCAGGTTTTCCAGTCATTCTCCTGGCCGCTGTTTTCCGGCTTTTTCAGCCTCATTTCTTTGTCCATGTAAATAATCGTCATCACTTTTCTCACGTGCTCGCTTGTATTTGCCCCTGCGCGGTGAAAAACCCATCCGGAGTGAAAACTGATTTCTCCCAAATCAAACGGTTCGACGATATGCGGAAGGTTGTTAATTCGCAGGTTGTTTTTGATTGCCTGCTCGCTGTCGTCGCTAATGGATAGTTCTCTCCCGACCATAATCTGTTGGCTCCCGGCACTGAACTCCAATGGGCCCATTTCAAGGGGCGTATGCTGAAGCGGAATCCAGGCGGTTATTGTTTTGTCGGACGACAAGGGCCAGTAGTGCTGGTCGGCATGCCAGGGCGTGATTCCGCCTCCGGCTTCCTTAAAAAGAGCCTGATCGTGGTATAAGCGTACGCCATCCACCTGCATTAAATCAGCCGCCAATTGGGCTAATCGTTTGCTGAAAATCAACGCCTTGATTTTTTCATCTTCCGTCCAAAGGTTGAACAGTTGCAGAAAAGCTTTGCCATAGGTGTTTCTTTCTTCGAGTGGAACTATTACCTGATTTAAAGCAGCTACTTTTTCTGAAATGACGGCATTGAAATAGGCGATGATTTCCGGAGGCAAAACCGTTTTGATTTTGATGAATGCATTTTTTTGGTAAAACTCAACCTGTTCTTTGGTGAGTGCAAAAGGCTGGTTTAAAATCGATAAATCCATTGTTTATGAATGAATTGTATAGAAAAAAATGGAACAGCTAGTCCGCCAAGTTCACCTGTACGACATCTCCAATACTTACGACCTTGCCCGGCGTATCCAGATAAATGACATTCTGTCCGAACAAAATCTTATTCTCGGATTTTCGGAAGGTCGCCAGCGTTCGCGTTGGTTCCACTCCGCGGAATCCGGTGCGCTGATCAATCGTCGGGATCGCACAGCGCGCGCAAGGTTTCACGCCCCGGAAACGTGTTCCGCCGATGCTAAAATCGCTCCAGCTGTCTTCCTCGAACGGCGTGCTGCCTGTCACTACAAAATTAGGCCGGAATCGGTTCATGGGTATGGGGTGTTCCATCCGGCTGTTCAGGTCATCCAGCGTAGCCTGGCCGATGAGCAAAAACGGGTACCCGTCGGCAAAGCTGACAAACTGCCCATCGGGCGCATACTTGCGGTCGGTATGACGTTGCGCAGTTTCGGGCATGAAGGTCAGTTGCACGGGTTGTTTCAGTACCTCGCTGAACCAGGCGCCGAATTCTTCGGGCATTTGTTGCACGGCAACCTCGTCGCTCCAGATTTTCACTATGGTTTCGTTCAGCATCGATTCCGGTAAACCCAACGGAATACGCAGCACCTCATCTGGATACTCTACATGCCAAACAAGCAGGTTCCCGGCGTCAAAGCCGGTTCGCAGCAAGGCAAGCGTCCCATTTTCGCGTTGACTCAAAAACTGACCGGATCTATCAGTCAGCATCCAACGGCGGTCATATTGCAACCCGCGCAGTTCAACCCGCGCTTCGGGCAGTGAAATGCCGCCTAACGATTTGATCGGGTAAATCCAAATTTCAGATAACTGGTACATGCCACAAAGATTTGCGATCTTTGCAAAAAATTGGCATGTTCTTAGCGCCAATCTTTTACACGTGTTTTTTTAATCCACTCAACCGATTCCTATGAACAAACTCTACCACCTCCTGGTGTTGTGGCTGCTTGGCGGCGTTTTGCACGCGCAGCAGGATCCCATGTTCACCAACTACCATTTTAACAGCCTGGTATTCAACCCGGCATACGCGGGCGCGAACGAACACCTGACGGCCAACCTGATGCACCGCCAACAATGGGTGGGCTTCGACGGCGCGCCCGTTACCCAAACGTTCACAGTACATTCTCCGCTCAAAACGCCGCGCGTAGGAGTGGGGTTTAGTTTGGTACACGATCAAATCGGCCCCACCGGCGCGTTCGACTTGGCGGCCTCCTACGCTTACCGGATGCTGATCGGCAAGAAGAAAAACCTGAAACTGGCGATTGGCATGCAAGCTTCGTTGATGAACTGGCACACCGACATCCTGGAAATCAACCTGGAACACGCCGGCGACCCCTCTTTTCAGGAAAATTATTCACGCTGGATGCCGAATTTCGGCGTAGGCGCCCATTTGTCGGGCAGTCGATTTTATGCAGCGATCGGATGCCCCCGGTTGGTGGAAAATGACCTGCGAAAACCGTCGGAAGGTCAGGTAGGATTGAACGCTAAAACTTTCCGCCATTTCTACACCGCTCTGGGCGCCATCCTGCCTGTCAACGGCGATCAAGTGATGTTCAGGCCAAGTATGTTGTTAAAAAGTGTCGGTCTGGGCAGTTCGTTCAGAACAGACGATGCATTTAAAAACATCGGATCGCCCACTGCGTTAAACCTCGATGCCGCATTTTTTTTACGCCAAACATATTGGCTGGGTATCACCTTCAGAACTGCCGTCCAGGCCCAAAAATCATCGAGCGATTCTATCGATTTTTGGGCGGCCTGGTGCATGCGCAACGGCTTCCGCCTCGGCGCCGCATACGACCTCACCCTCAGCAAATTCCAAAACGCCGGCAGAAACTCATTCGAACTCATGATGGGCTACGAGTTTGATATCAAAGTAAAAAAAGTAGCCTCCCCACGCTATTTTTAATCCCAAACACCCAAACACCAAAACACCAAAACACAAAAACACAAAAACACATAACCCACAAAAACACCAAAACACCAAAACACCCCTCCCCCATAATCCTGAAATTGTTGCCATGCAAAATAAAAAATACCTCGTTTTACTTCAAATATGCTTTGTAGCGTTGCAGCTAACCGGCCAAAATGCGCGTTTGAAACGTGCTAATGAAGCCATGCAGGAGCTCGATTATATGACGGCCATCGTTGAATACCAGCAAGTACTTCAAAAAGAAGACAATACGGAAGCCAAACTCAACCTGGCCGAATGCTACCGCAAGATCAACGACACCGAAAACGCTGAATACTGGTACAGCCAGGTAGTACGCCTGCCCAATATCAAACCGGTCAATAAACTGTATTACGGCATGATGCTGCAGGCCAACGGCAAATGCGACCAGGCGCGTGTTTGGTTGGAACAGTTCCTGAAAGAAGCGCCGGGTGATGCCCGCGCGCAGTACCTGGCAAAGGCCTGCGACCAGGAAGAAGAGCTGTTGAACAAAAACCGGGGTATTTACACCATCACCCATTTGCCAGTCAACTCCAACCTCGACGATTTTGCGCCGGCACTTTTAGACGATGAACTGGTGTTTGCCAGCGACCGCGCCAACGGCGTAGCTATCAAACGCACCAGCATGTGGACGGGCAACCCGTTCGCTGAATTGTACAAAGTCAAATTCACGGCTGAAAACGCCGGCAAAGGCAACCTGGTGTTTGATGAAATCCAACCTTTTTCAAACGAAATTAACACCCGGTTTCACGAGGCTTCCGCTGCTTTCGGGCCGGATGGCGTAACCATTTATTTCACGCGCAACCACTTTAATGAAGGCGTCACAGGCTGGAGCGAGGATGGCCTGGTAAAACTCAGCGTGTATGCCGCTAGGCTCAATGAACGCGGCGAATGGAGTAACGTAGAAATTCTGCCATTTTGTTCCACCGAATACAGCACCGTGCATCCGAGTGTGAGTGCCGATGGCAAACGCATCTATTACGCCAGCAACCGCCCCGGTGGATTTGGTGGCATGGATTTGTATTTCAGCGATTGGAACAACGGCGCCTGGAGTGCGCCGATTAACATGGGCCCCGTCGTAAATACCGAAGGTAACGAAATTTTCCCCTTTTCCGATCCTGGCGGCCGACTGTTTTTCGCCTCCAACGGCCACAGTGGCCTGGGAGGCCTGGATGTGTTTTATACCGTTCCTTTAGCCGGACGCGCCTGGAGCATGCCCGTGAACCTTGGCGCTCCGATCAATTCGAACCGCGATGATTTTGGTATCGTTTTCGGCAATGACCCTTCCTGGGGGTTTTTTACCTCCGATCGCGATGGCGGCGCCGGCCGCGACGATATTTACGCGTTCCAAAAAAATGCCGCCCCGGTGGAAATTGTGGTGATGGATGCCCTTACAAATAAACCCATTCCAGGCGCTACGGTATTGAACGTTACTACAGGATTCGCCCTCACTACCAATACTGACGGCGTGGTGGCATTCGATATGAAACAAGCCGAATGCGCCGCTTTTACCATGACCAAAAAAGGGTATGAAACCCTCGAAAAGACAACCTGCGCCACAGAAACCGCCGACGGTCAAATTACACGTGTAGAATTTGCACTGCAAAAACTGACCAACTTTACAGCGCAAGGAATCGTGTTCGATATGAGCGATGGCTTTCCCGCCGAAGGCGCACGTGTAACCTTGCTGAATGATTGTGGGAAACCGGTGTCCGAACCCTTTTTGACCGGGCCCGACGGCCGTTTCAAATTCAAACTCGATCGAAACTGTTGCTACACGCTTCGGGCTTCCATGGAAGGATTTATTGCAGCTGTGGGTGAAGGGATTTGCACCAAAAGCAACAGCCAATCGCCTGTGTTTAAAGTCAATTTGAGCCTGGAACCCTACCGCGACGCTGAAGGGTTTATCGTAGATAACCAGGAGGAAGCTGCACACCAAGGCCCGATTTACAACGATATTACCGGGCTGTATGAAAACCCGGATGGGAGCCCCGCCTCTTTTTTATTGGGCAATGGCCTGGAGGTGCGCGATGGCGTATTATTCGACAACGGATCTCCCAGCCGGCCCGATGAAACGCGTTGGCAACGCGGTTCCGATGGCTTTTTGGTGAACTTGTACTACGATTTTAATTCAGCTAAACTACGCCCCGAATCATTCCCGGAACTTTCAAAACTGTTCAAAACATTGAAAGAAAACCCGGATCTTCTGGTGGAAATCGCTTCCCACACCGATGCGCGCGGGTCGGATGAATACAACCTTCAACTTTCACAACAACGTGCGGACGCCGTAGTGGAATGGCTCGCGGCTAAAGGTATTCCCAAAGACCGCCTGTCTGCCAAAGGATACGGAGAAACCAAGTTGGTGAATGGCTGTAAAAATGGCGTCCAATGTTCCGAACAAGAGCATCAACTCAACCGCCGCACCGAATTCAGGATTACTGGAACCGGCGGAGTGAGTACATCAAAACCACCGGCGACCAAACCAAAAACAGCGCCCTGCGAAGGCTGCCCGTTCTGATCGCGGATTCATCGGATTGATGGATTTCGCGGATCGATGATGCTGATTTTTAGGATTTTAAAGAGACTTATTTTTTACACCGAATTGCGGTCAAGATAACTCATGATGAAAAAACTGTTCTTTTTGCCTTTGCTGTTCGCTTGTTCGCTTCAAGCCCAAACCATCAAGGTGCTTACGTACAACATTCGGCTTGACAACCCCGGCGACGGCCCCGACCGTTGGGAGGTCAGGAAGGCGGCGCTGGCTGCGGAGGTGCTGCGCCATCAACCTTCGGTGGCCGGATTTCAGGAGGTGACCAAAG
>JAEUUR010000582.1 GCA_016787465.1 Saprospiraceae bacterium
GGGGCGCCAGCACGAACCCTGCTCAGATTCTTTGCAGTCGATTTGAAAACGGATCCTTTTCTGCACCGGTACAAGTAGTGACGGATTTACCTGGTCCGAATTTATTTGGATTTGGCGGGTTTGATCTGGCTGTGTTTGGGCAGCAAGTTTATGTAAGTTTCGAGCGTAATTCACAAGGCATTTTACTGGCCCGTTCAGACGATGGCGGCAAAAACTTTTTGCCCCCGGTGCCCGTGCAAGCACCAGCGCCGGGGGCATTCGTTACTTTATCGACCATTACCACCGATGAAACGGGGCGTATTTATATCGCTTATATCAATGACGCAACGCCTGCCACACACCAAATATGCCGCTCCGATGATGGCGGGGAATCTTTCACCCTTCCGGTAAATGCCGGCGCTCCTTCTGATGGTGAAGCAGTGTGTGAATGTTGCCCCTCTGCACTGCTAACAGATGCAGATACGGTGTGGATGGCATACCGAAACAACAATTCAAACATCCGCGATCATTGGATCAGCCGCTCGTCTGATGCCGGAGCCAGTTTTGACCGGGCTATTGATGTGGATTCAACGGATTGGTTACTTCAATTTTGTCCGGTGAGCGGCCCGAGCCTTGCGCTGGCTGGTAATTCGCTTGTATGCGCGTGGGTGAGTGGTGCGAGTGGCGTTAACAGGGTATATGTAAGTTCAGCCGATCGGGCTCTTGCTTTTCCCGGAGTTCAAAGGTCTTTTCTAACGACCAACGGCCCCAGTGTTGCGCAAGGGCAAGTGGATATTTGTGCGTCAGGAGATACCATTGGGCTGGTGTTTCAAGAAAAAAACAGCCAAATTGTATTTGTTTATTCAACTTCAGGGCTAAGCAATTTAGGAAACCAGATGGAACTGCTTACTGTGCCAAACCACCTCTTGCGTTATCCGAGTGTGCTGTTCAGAAACGGCGTGTTTCATGTAACTTATTTGGATGTCAATGCCCACCAAATTGTATATCGCACAGCTGGATTTGCCACGAGTGGCTTAGCTCCCGAACCTGAATTTCCCATATCGATTTATCCTAACCCCGCTGACGGAGGCGCTTTCGAGGTGCAGTTGCCAGGTGATCTAAACGGATCATGGCGTCTTATTTCGAACGTTGGCAAATTGGTGGCTTCTGACGAGTTGCGTGGTTCGTCGTTTTGGGTGAATGTGCCGGAGGCAGAGGCTGGGTTGTATGTACTTGTGGTAATGACCAACCGTGGAATGTTTTCCAAAAGTATAATGATTGGATTCTGAACTTGACACGGTGGAGGTACACGGTGAGTCAGCGTCTGGAAATAGATAAAATTAATCTACCGGGCGAATTGATCTGACAATTTTGCCGCCATTTCTTCAAGTATAAAGGGCGTTTCAATTTTCAGCACCCTGCCTTGAAATTGTTCCAGCCATTGCAATTCAAACGCTTTGCTGCGGATGTTGCCGGAGGGTTGGTCATAAGCGCCCGCCCAATCGGTAAATTTTTGAAACACCACATGCAAGTCGCCTCCAGGCTCGATGCGTTCGGCGCCGTAGCGCGCTTGCTCGCGCATGCGTATGCGCGCGAGTCGCTCCTCAACCGGCAGCCAAAGCCATATCACCTGATCAAACAGCGGGACAAAAACATCTCCCCAGCCACACAGGGCGCCGCTGAGCACCCAATGTTCGTTTGTCGATAAATCCTGTTCCAGCAATTGCCGACGATGGTCGGGGTTTCTGCGCCTTTTATACGGCAGTGGATCTGAGGTAAACCAATGATAATCATCGGTGTCAAAATGTGGAATGGCTAAACGTGCAGCAAGCGCCTTGCCAAGGGTACTGACGCCGGAGCCCGGAGCGCCAAACACGTGGATCCTCATCATTGGGTTGTTGTTTGAATTACCATGCAAATGTCCGGTATTTGCAAATGATCACATGCATGGGATGTCAAAATAAACCCTGCCAGCGATTAGTCATCAAACCCATATTTTCATCCTAACAACCTTTTACATATGATCATTCGCCTTTTTCTCCTTGCGCTTATTCCATCATTGTTAGGTGCTCAAACCTGGTTTGAAACCGGCCAGACTGCCGACCTGATGGTTTCCGGTGTAGATTTTAACCAAACCGGAGGCCTTATATTCAACCACCCGAATGGTTTGGCAACCGATGGGACGCATTTTTTGGTCTGCGACCGGTTTAATAACAGGATATTAGTGTGGAATTCCTTGCCAACCTCCTGGAATGCTGCTCCGGATTTCGTGTTAGGTCAACCCGATTTTACGTCAAACGATCCGGGCACCGGTAAGCATCAACTAAATTGGGTGGGTAATGCTTCTTTGGGAGCCAATGGCAAACTGGCCGCTGCCGACACCGAAAACGATCGTATATTACTATGGAACAGTTTCCCCAGCCAAAACGGTCAGGCTGCCGATGTGTCCTTGTATCTCCCTGCTTTGTCAAATCCCAATGCCGGCCAGTTTTATGCATGGCCCTGGGGCGTTTGGACCGATGGCGTTCGACTCGTTGCCGTGGCCACACAGGGTAGCTCATTGTTGTTTTGGAATACTTTTCCATCAGCAGACAATACCCCGCCGGATTATGTCATCAAACACAACCATTTCGGAACACCCAGAAACATCTCCTCGGATGGCAGTACCTATTTTTTCGTGGGCGACCATAATGCTAAAGTGAATGGCAATCCGGGTACTTTTTTTTGGAATTCTTATCCTACGCAGGAAAATCAACCCTATGATTTTTACCGCGACGAATGGATTAAAGGTGAAAAATTGCCAACAGGCCAGTTGGTGGCCGGTGGGCTTCAATCTATTTATATCTGGAATCAAATGCCGACCAATGGTAGCCAGCAGCCGAACCTCATTCTTCAGCCCGATATGTATAAAAACGGTGATGGTGTCGACGTCGCCTATGCAGGCAACAGGTTGTACGTCAATAATTACAATGGCAATAACGTGCTGGTATTCAATACCCTTCCATCTTCGACAAACCAGTTGCCCGACTTTGCGGTAGGTTCTTCCACCCCTGGAACTCAAACACTTGATTCCATCCATTACATCCAAAACCCGGTACTGATGACTGATGGTACCCGATTGATCGTCTCTTCTGATTTCGACCGTGCCGTATATGTGTGGGATGTATTTCCAAGCTATTCCGGACAACCATACGACCATAAAATCAAGATGAACAACAACGTGCAACTTTGGGCTGGCGTGGTGCACGATTCCAAACTCATCACCGGGGCTAGAAACACCATTTCAGTTTGGAATCAAACCAGCCAGATCACTTCACAACCGGATCAGGTTTTTGTCAACCAAATCGGAACGGCGTTGCTCGACGACGTCCGGGGCGTCGCAATGGATAACCAACATTTTTACGCAAGTACAAGAAGTGGGAAACTGTATGTTTGGGCGGGCTTTCCAGCAAACAGCAGTCAAAATCCCATACACACGCTTACCAGTTCCACCGGGCAATACGGGCATATTTATGCGGATGGTACCTATTTGTGTGCCGTCCGGCAGGAGCCGCCAAGTGGGGTGGATGTTTATCGGATTGCCGATTTGGACGCAGGAAACCTGCAACCATTTAAAGTGATCAGTTCAGCCCAGATCAGGCTCAATTTGACTGCATATGCGGTCACTTTTGGCAATTCCCTGGCCATTGCCAGCCAGGGCGATCACCGTGTATTGCTGTGGAAGGAGTTGTCAGATTGGGGCGATCCGGCGAAGGTGGTGGTTTTGGGCCAAGGTGGCGCCAACAGTTACGATGCCGCTATCGGCCTGGATCGGTTGTTTATGCCTTCCACCTTGTTGCCTTTTGAAAATCAATTGTGGGTGGGTGAGTTCAAGTTTTCCAGCCGGATTTTAAAATTCTCATACGGTGCAACGGCTGCGCCAGAAGCAGAAGCCCCGGCGCATGCCGTTCACATTTTTCCAAACCCGGGTACCGGTCAATTTGCCATTGAAGCGCAAACGCTCACACATGGTCATTATTCCATTGAACTTTTTGACTATACCGGCCGTTTGGTTCACACACTTTTTGAAGGCGAACAACGGGCAAACGAGCCGCTGAAAAAAGAATTTGATCTGAACCTTTCATCTGGAACTTATTTTTTGAAATGGACCGGCCCTGGAATTCGGACCATTGCCAAGCTGGTTATTTCAAAATAATGGGTTGGCCTCCAGAAGTCATTGTTTGATCATCTGCCCGGTTACTTCCCATTGCTCAGCAGCCATACGAACAAAATATACGCCGGCTGGCAGTCTTTCGCCCTGGGTTCCGCATCCGTTCCAAAGCCAGTGCTGCGTGCCAGCCTGGTATTTCGACTTGTTTCGGCAAACGACAGTTCCCTGGCTATCCATGATTTCCAGCAAAACACCACTTTCTTCATACATTTCCCAGGTAATTTGGATGGAATCGGTAAAAGGATTTGGCGCAAAACGCAGGGCGGGCAAACGGTTAGGAAGCGGTAGGGTAGTGCCTACAAATTGACCTTCGGTGAGTTGTAAAAAACGATTGGCTTGTATCGCGCCAAATCGCTGAACGAGGCCCAGGGGCCATTGAATTACCAGTGAATCAGCAAAAGAGGCTTCGCCTAAACCGAAATGTACATTTAACTGGTTTTGACCGCAATGCCCTGAATGTGCGCTGATTTCGCGCATCTGAATAAGCGGCTGTCCGTTCACCGTAGTGTGCAGCCACAGTTTGGCGCCAATGGCACTGCGGTTGCTGGAAACTCCGGTGCATTGAATACTTAACCAGTTGTTGGTTGTTTCGGAGCTATGGTTTTCATATAAATAATCGGTTTGATTGGCATTGTAGCAGTTGGCTACACTGAGGTCAAGATCGCCATCGCGGTCAAAATCCCCAAAGGCACAGCCATACGACCAACCGAGGTCTTTGCCGACAATTTCTGCGGTGTCGCGAATGAAGGTTCCATTTCCTTGGTTCAGGAACAGAAAATTTTGCCATTGACTACCCCAAAATGAATTTGTAACAAACAGGTCGAGGTCACTGTCGTTGTCGATATCTGCCCATTGGCTGCTGAACGTATTGCCGCCGCTGGTTACAACCGGCCCTGTGGTGATTCGGGTGAATGTTCCGTTTTGGTTGGTAAACAGCGCATCGTTTCCTTGATCGTTGGCCAGGTAAACGTCAAAATCACCGTCATTATCAAAGTCGGCCCAACTGCTGCTCATAGTTTTACCGGAAGCAGTGAGTAAGGGGCCTCCGGTGATTTTGGTGAACATGCCGTTATCGTTTCGGTACAAGTTTTCATGTTCGCCGCCCTCGTTGGTCACGAACAGGTCGGGGTCGCCATCAAGGTCGTAATCTGTCCAGCTTATATTTCTGGATGTAGCCGCATCGGTCACAGGCGCGCCTGTCGTGATTTTTGTAAAGGTTCCGTTTCCGTTGTTTTGATACAGAAAATTGCGTTTGTTCCCACTGCTGTTGGTTACATACAAATCGAGAAAACCATCTTTGTTGTAGTCACTCCAGGAAGTGGTTTCAGAAAACCCGCCATCGGTTACAGGACTTCCTGTTGTAACTTTGGTGAATGTGCCATCGCCATTATTGTTGTAAAGCAGGTTGTCGACGCCGTACCAGTTAACAACAAAACAATCCATATCGCCATCGTTATCGTAATCCGCCCAGCTAGCGCCATCCGAAGGTGCGTGGTCTTGAACGAGCGGTTGATCCGTAACAGCGGTGAATCCGCCTTTCCCATTGTTTTTATACAGGAAGTTGTCTTCGCCACTCTGTGGGCCGTTGGAAATAAAAAGATCGAGATCAAGGTCGTTGTCGATATCCACCCAATTGACGGAACGCGAATCGCCGGCAGTGGTTACGACTGGGGAGTTCAAAACTTTGGTGAATGTTTGGGGTGAAAGGAATGCCGATGAACAGGCAGGATTTACAGGGTTGGGGCCACCATATGCGCCCATGTCAGTTTTCAGGTTGCCACGTGCAGGAAATGCCGCCGTTCGGGTGTTTCTGCTGAAATCGGGAAAGTCAATATTGTCTGCTCCAGCGTCGATGGCCGGTGAACCAGCTTCCAGTACCCAGCTTGTGGTGTCACGGAACATAGGATCAAGACTGATGTTGCCTACGCCGCCAAACCCGCCTTCTACGCAGTTGTTTTTTAACAATAAAGCGGCGCCTCCAAATTGGGCGATGGGTTTTCCGATTGCCTGGGTATTTCCCCAAATGATGTTGTTCTCTATGGCAAGGGTGATGGTAAATACCCAGATTCCACCCGCTTTCCCACTGTATTGACCGGTGCCTGCAGGGGTTGTATTATATGCGATGGTGTTGTTGCGCAAGGTATTGACGGTGCTTGTGTTTTGGCCGGTGGCCCAAAAACCTCCACCGGAGAAATCGGCGCCGCCATAATTGAAAGTGATGATGTTGTTTTCTACCACAGCGCCCGGACAATAATTCAGCACCACTCCTCCGCCATACCCATCTGCCCGGTTGTGTGTGATCAAGTTGTTTTTTATTTGAACTGAGCCGGCTCCACAGCGAATACCACCACCGCCTTCGCTCACGGTACCTGGCGAATTGGGCGTTACCACATTGTTTCGGATGATATTGTGCCTGATTAGCGGACTGCTGCCTTCCGTCAGAATACCGCCACCTTCGCGATACACTCCTGCCCCTGCAGGGTCGAGCCAAATAGTTCCGCGGCCGCCCTGAAAAGTGAGCCCTTGGATGACAGTTGCATTGCTTTCGCCTTTCCATATCAACAAGCAGCTGGCCGTGTCGGGGTGTGACGGCTGGCTGCCGTCAATGATGGTGGAACGAATGACGGCAGCAGGGTTGGGTTCCATCAAATAACGACTGGTAAGCACCAGGTCGCGTCCCCTGAGCTGAAGGTTTTCGAAATATACACCGGGACTGATGAGTACGGTGTCGCCAGTATGCGCGGCATCGATGGCGGATTGGATGGTGGCGTAGTTTTGTGGGACAAGCCGGAGCGTTTGCGCTTCGACCGTGATTTGGGTCATACAAAGCGCCAGCCAAATTCGGAGGGATGGAAAGAATATTTTCATAGCTTAATTAATAATTTGAATGCAAGCTTATTTCAATCCGGTCATATCCTGCGTTATTCGTCAACAAACAGCGGGTTGCTCCGTACGGAAAGCGGATAACGCCGCCGGATTTTTGCAGAACTTTGCCCTGATGAAACGTCGATTTCTTTTGCACCTGGCTTTCTGGCTGGCCTACTGGCTGATTTATGCTTATACATACAGCCGTTATGACGGGAACTTGCCCAAGTACCTGATCACAGAAGCGCTGGAAATGCCGGCCCGGATGTTGGCGGCGTACGGCGCCATGTGGTTTTTTCAATATTTCGGACTTCGCGGCAAATGGCAATTCTGGCCGGCATTTACTGGTGCGGCAACCGCCGTGTTTGTTGGCGGGCTGTTGAATCGGCTCCTAAAGTTGGGTTTTATTGTGCCACATTATTTCCCGGATTCCACCATTGTTTTTTGGGATTACCGGATGATGTATGATATTTTCGATTGTGTTGTGGCAGCCAGCACAGCCCTGGCGGCGCGACTTTATTTTCAGCAGCAGGCATTTTACAAGCGGGAAGCAGCACTTCAGGTTGAAAAACTGAATGCAGAACTGCTGGCTTTAAAACGGCAGGTACAGCCTCATTTTTTATTCAATACCATCAATAACCTTTACGGGTTAGCCAGGATGAAGTCGGAACAAACGGCGCCGATGGCATTGAAGTTGGCCAACCTTCTCAGGTATGTATTATACGAAGCTGCTAAACCACAGGTTCGCCTGGAGCAGGAACTTGAACTGTTGAAAGACTACATAGAGTTGGAAAAATTGCGCTTTGAACCAGAACGATTGCAGGTTAAGTTTGACACCATAATGGATGAAGGGCACAAGTTGATTAATCCGTTGTTGTTGTTGCCGATTGTTGAAAACGCATTTAAACATGGGGCAAATGAAACGCGCCTCGAAGCATGGGTTCGCATTCAAATCAAGCTTGAAAAAGGTTTACTTACGATGGATGTTCAAAACAGCAAAGTTCCTGAGCGGGCAGAAAACCCGGATGGTATTGGGTTGCAGAATTTAAAACGGCAATTGGAATTGTTATACCCAGGCAAGCATACGCTTGAGATTTCAAACCAGCCTGTTACCTTCGCCGTTCACCTGCAAATTGACCT
>JAEUUR010000618.1 GCA_016787465.1 Saprospiraceae bacterium
GTCCAATACCACCACTACTTCATCTGTATCGGTACATCCAAAAGCGTTGGTCACGGATAGTTGGTAAGTGCCGCTTTGACTTGTGGTGTGTTGAATGGAATTCCCAACCGGGGTGTTTCCACTGGTCCATTCATAGGCCAAACCGGCGCCTGCACTGGTTGTTGGGCCGCCAAGTGTGACGGAATTCGTTTGACAATTGATCAAAGCATCCGGGCCTGCGTCAGCAATAGGAACCGGATGTATCTCCACAGAAGCCATGCTTGTTTGATTCGGACAAGTCAATGCGGCAGTTACGGTGTAGCGGAAAATATACAATCCGGGTGCTTGGTTGCTGGGGTTGAAGGCGCCGCTGGAAGCGTTGAAAGCGCCTGCTCCTGAAGGGAATGCAGAGGTTTCGGCCCAGGTGCCGCCGGCGTCTTCTCCGGTTATCAATGTGCCTAGTTGAATGGTTTGCGCATTGCCGGCGCATAGTTCAACCGGCAAGCCATCGGTTCCGGCATTCACAGGTTGGTTCACAGTAACGGTCACACTTTCATTGAACGTGTTGGAACACGCAGGCAGGGTGCCGTCTGTGATGCTTGTGATGCTATACGTGGTTGATTGTGAAGGGTTTACTGAGATAGTTGTACTTAAAGGGCCGGTGATATTAACCACGAAATTCAACGCTCCGTCGGTATAATTAACCGTTAAAGGGAATGTACCGGTGCCGTTAAAACTCAACACCGTACTACTTCCATTACAAATCGTGGCATCGCCCGATAAAAAGGCCTCTGGCAATGCTTTCCATTGCACGGGAGTACCCAGAGACACATTCAAACAAGGATCGTTCAGATCAACAGTTCCACTGTTCAAATTCCCGGCCACCGCTGAAATGTAATACGTGGTACCGGTTGCCATGCCGGGTAATAAAGTAAATGAGGGTTGGTTGCTGACGCCGTATACCGTACCTGCAAGTGGCCCTGAAAGATTGTGGAGGATGAACATAATCCCATCGTCGCCATCCAGTGTTGCATCATTGTTCCAAACAGCAGTTGCGGCTTGATCTTCGCAAAATACCAGCGGGTTAGGGTCCATGGTGCCGGCAATTGTTGCACAAAAACACATAAAGCTACCACTTGCGACAGGCGCCGGACAGCCGTTCAAATCGATCAAAGAAACAGCGTATGCACCGTTATTCGGTATTTCAACGGAGGTAAAGGTGTTTCCGGTGAAGGAGCCCGCAATACCATTCACGGTATACGGTTGGGCGCCGCCCGACACTGTAAATGAAATCACGTAGGCTGTATTGGTTGCATTACATGTTTCAGTCACAAGACCGATGACCGGACTTGGAAAGAAATTGGCCGTCACTTCGTCAAAAACCAGGCAAGCCCCGTTTGCTTCGGTCCAACGGAACACATAAGTTCCTAAGGCGCTCACGGTAACGGAACTTTTGGGGTTCGTTGAGTTTGCAATGCTGGCTGTTCCCGGTCCTGAAACCAATGTCCATGTGCCCGGGAATAGTCCGAAGGACGCATCTAAAAATGCAGTAAGTCCACAAACACCCAGATCGGCGCCTGCGTTTGGTACGGGCGCTTCCAGGAAGGTGACCGGTTGCCCCGCCGAAAGAGAAAGACAAGGATCGTTTATATCAGGAAAACCATTTGAATTGTTCCCAGCAATGGCTGAAACATAATACGTCACCCCATAAAACATGCCGGGGGAGAAGCCGAATTTTCCGGTCAGACTTTGCGCGATGATGGCGCCCAAGGTAGTTCCTGAGCCGGTATGCAACACGAATCCAGCTACATCGTCGCCGTCGAGTGTCGGATTGCTGGTGAGCTGCACCTGCGCAGAGTCAGTTGGGCACAACATGATTGGCGTTAAGGAAACGGCACCTGCATTGGTGCTGCAATTGCACGTGTGATTGCCGGTGATTGGCGACGATATACAGCCATTTGCATCTGTAATAACGAAGTTATATGTATCGCCTTCATTAATTGGTGCAGAACTGAAGTTGTTGCCCGGAATGGTTTGCCCATTTACCGAAAATGGAGCGCCGGCTCCTGTTATTTGGAATGTCAGCGTATAGGTTGTGTTTGTAGGATCACAAATGGCAACTATGTTGTTGGCGATCGGGGGAGCGCCAAAAGTCAGTTGAACCGTATCCAGCGTGGTGCAGCCGTTTACTGTTACTGAAAGTTGGAGCAGATATGTTCCTGGTAAGGTTGCAGTTACATCAGTTGTAATATTTTGAGGACTTGTGATCACCAAGCTGCCCCCTGGAGGTGTACCCACTACCGACCAGTTCTCAAGCCCGTTTCCTGGGCTGCCGTTTACCGTCAATACGAGCGCACAAACAGCCTGGTCGACGCCGGCATTGGTTGGCGGATTTTCATGGAAAATGACCGGTTGGCCTGGAGCAACAGATAAACAAGGATCTTGCAAATCGGGCGCTCCGTTCACATTGTTACCTACTACGAACGAAATGTAATAAGTGGTTTCAAAGGCCATTCCATTTTGAAAACTGAATACGCCTGTCTGGTTTTGTGAGAATATGGTACCAAGTACGCTACCGGAGCCAGAGTGTAAGAAATAGGCGCCTATATCGTCGCCATCAAACACCGTGTTTTGAGCAGGAATAGCGCTTGCGGTACCGCCTTCACAAACTTCCAGGGTGCTTTGTTGCATTTGACCGGCATTGGTAGAGCAATTACAATTGAATACCCCACTGATGAGCGACGATAAACAACCATTTGCATCCGAAATTTGAAACTGATAGGATTGCCCGTTTGGAATCGGATTGGAAGTGAAAACTCCGTTGGTTACCATACCCCCGGCCACTGTAAACGGCGCAGTACCGCTCAGGATGGGAAATTCAACGGTATAGTTTTGATTGTTGGCATCACAAATAGGTTGAATCGTGCCACTAGTTGGAATTTCATGAAAGGTAATGGCTATGGTATCCGAATCTGAACAGTTACCATTAGTTTCTGTCCATTGAAATAAATACAAACCCGGTGCTGAAACTTCGACGGTGCTGTTTGGCGAGATTTCATCGGCGTACAATACACCGCCATTGTTTGTAACTTCAGTCCAGATGCCAGTACTTCCCGATACGCTGAATTGGGCGTTGAATGAAGCAAGCAGGCTACAAACCTGGGTGTCGGGCCCAGCATTGGCCGCAGGTTGGGCAGAAACCTGAACGTTCAGACATTGTGGTTGACTGGCCCCACAGTCGTTGAGTGCCTGCACACAAACTTGCCCCCCGTTGATCGCTCCCCAATCAATTTGTATGTTGGCTGTGTTTTGACCGGAAAGGATCGACGCTCCCGCAGGAACCGTCCAAAGATATCCGGTGGCAGTTCCTACAGTTGTAATGGAATACGATATCGGTACGCCGGAACATGGTGAAGAATTTCCTGAAATTAGACCGGGGAAAGGCGGTGGGGTAGGGATGTCAACTGAAATGCAATGGGGTTGACTTTCCCCGCAATTGTTAACTGCTGTTGCGCAAATTGAGCCGGAACCTGAATTGCTATTCCACAACACTTGAACATTCCTTGAGCTGTCGTTATTCAACAACAAACCATTGGTAACTTCCCACAGGTAATAAAGTGCACCAGGTACGGAATCCACAGAATAAACCGCGGAAGAGTCGAGGCAAACAATTTGGATACCGGTTACAAGTGGTGTGTCGGGCGCTTGAAATGCATTTACTAACAAACATCCGGGCATACTCATGCCGCAATTGTTGGAAGCAGTAACACAGATATTTCCCGAAACCAGTGTG
>JAEUUR010000630.1 GCA_016787465.1 Saprospiraceae bacterium
CAGTATCAGTTTGCCCGGCCATTGATCCCTGATTTTGGCGATTTTTTCTTCATTCAATCTACCCGAAAAAGTTTGATTCATGAACACGCCCAGTTGTTTCAGATCCAGGCCTTTGGGCATGTATTTTTTCATGGTGGCGAAATTGGGCTGTCCATGTAACAAGGTGCGAAGCGCCCAATTGGGTTTGCCCATAATCTGAAGCAGGTTGTTCAGGCTCATCTTCGGTGGCATGGCCAGTCCGTTTCGGATGTCGCGCGGACGAAAGCCAAAGGAAGGCACATCACAAAGCAAAACGAGCACCTGGTAGCGGTGGTCTTTGAGTCGTTGCAGCATATCCTCCCGGATCGCGTCTTCCTTCGGATTGTAGAGTTGAAACCAGGCTTTGCCCTCGGTAACCGCCGCGATCCGTTCGATGGAAGCGGTGGTTACGGTGCTGAGAATGAATGGGATGTTGTGCGCAAAGGCCGCTTTGGCGAGTATTTCCGGCGAGTTGGGCCAGATCAAACCCTGCAAACCCACCGGCGCCACGCCAAACGGCGCATCGTAGACATGGCCAAACAACTCAGTGCGCATGTCGACGGCTGTAAATGCTTTCAAATACCGAGGTTTCAACTCCACTTCCCGGATCTCGACGGTGTTTTTAACCAGATTCACATCCTCATTACAACCTCCATCGAGGTATTCGAATGCAAAGCGGGGAATGCGTCGTTGGGCTTTGTTTCTCAGGTCGTCGATGGATGGATAGGACGTGTTGAACACTGTGTTTTAAATTTAAAATGTAAAGGGGAAAATTTAAAATGTAAAGGGGAAAATTTAAAATGTAAAGGGGAAAATGTAAAATGTAAAGGGGAAAATGTAAAAAAGAGACAGCGGATTAAATAGAACGGTCGAGGTGAACGTAGCCGCCATCGACGTGAATGAGCTGGCCGGTGGTATGGCTGGATCGTTCGGAAATGAGAAAAGCGACCATGTCGGCAATTTCTCGCGTGGTGGTCATCCGTCGTTCAAGTGGTATTTTCCGGAGGATGTTTTCAAGCGCTTCCTCCGGGTTGGGCAAGGTTTGAATCCACTTTTCATACAAGGGCGTATAACATTCCGCTACTACCACGGCATTTACCCGGATACCGTACGGAAGTAATTCGACGGCCCACTCCCGTGTGAGGGCGTTGCGGCCGCCGTTGCTTGCTGCATACCCCGAAGTGCCGCCCTGCCCGGTTTCCGCCGTTTTGGAGGAAATATTTACGATGGCGCCTTTGGAAATTTTGAGGAAGGGCAACGCATACTGCGCCATGAGGTAATAATGCACCAGATTTCGATGCAATGAACTGATAAACGATTCGTAATCACCGGTTTCCAAACCTACTCCGTCGTTGATGCCGGCGTTGTTCACCAGCCCGTCGATGCGGCCGAATTGGTCGGCGATTTGAGCGATCACCGCTTGGCAAGCATCCGGTTCGGTCAGTTCTGCCTTGAAGGAGAATACTTGTCCTCCGAGTGCACGCAACCGTTGTTCAGTAGCTCGGTTATCCGTTTCGTTCCGGCCGATCATGGCCACCACAGCGCCTTCCTCTGCCAGCACTTCGCAAATGCCTTCACCGATCCCTTTGGCGCCACCGGTGACGACCACCACTTTTTGATTCAGGTTCAGGTTCATGATTCGATGCGATAAAAATGAAGGGCATTTTGCCCCATGATTTGTGCCTGTTCCGATGGCGACAGTTGTTGAATGAATAGCGTGACCAGATCCATTTGCTTTTTATAACTCCCTGCCAGCAAACACACCGGCCAGTCGGAGCCATACACCAGGCGCCTGGGGCCGAACGCTTCCAGGGCTACTTCCAGATAAGGGGTCATATCGGACGGTTTCCAGGCAGTCCAATCGGCCTCCGTCACCATGCCGGAGAGTTTGCAATATACCTGCTCATGGCGGGCGATAGCGCGCAAGTCCTTCGACCATTGTTTGATTTTCCCTTGTTTAATATAGGGTTTAGCCAAATGATCGATGATAAACGGTTGATTATCATTAATTTTCAAAAACGAAGCTACGGCGTTCAAATGCCTTGGGAACACCAGGATATCGTAAGTAAAACCGCGCTTGCCCAAGGTGTGAATGCCGCGTATAAAATCAGGCTGCAGCATGAATTCCGGTTTTTCGCCCTGCAGGATATGCCGAAAACCTTTGAGTCGGGTATGGCCCGCCAGACGGTCGAGGCGTTCGGGCAAAGCTTTGGAGCGAATATCGATCCACCCGACTACGGCTTTGATGAACGGGTACTTGCGTGCAAGATCCAGCAGAAATTCTGTTTCAGTGTCTGATTGGTCGGCTTGAACGGCAACACAGCCATCGATGCCATTTTCCTGGAATACCGGCTCCAGGTCGGTCGGAAGGAAATCGCGGCGGAGCACGCTCATGGCGTCAGAAATCCAGGCGTCGCGCACGGGATCGAACTTCCAAAAGTGTTGATGGGCGTCTAGCTTCATGAATGGTTGATTGCAAGTTGTTTTTGTTCACCCAACCCGTCGATACCCAGCTCAACGACATCGCCGGCTTTGAGGTATTGCGGCGGGTCGAAACCCAATCCCACCCCGAAAGGCGTTCCGGTAGACACCACATCACCGGGCAGGAGGGTCATAAACTGACTGATGTAGTGCACCAGAAAAGGAATTTTATACACCATATCGCTGGTGTTGGAATCCTGCATCATACGCCCGTTGACTTTCAGCCAGAGTCGAAGGTTATGCGGGTCCGGGATTTCATCTTTGGTAGCCAGAAAGGGACCCATGGGAGCGAAGGAATCGGCGCTTTTTCCTTTCACCCACTGGCCGCTTCGTTCCATTTGAAATTCCCGTTCAGAATAATCATTGTGCAAGACATAACCGGCAACATAATCCATCGCGTCTGATTCAGGCACATAAGAGGCTTTCTTCCCGATCACAAACGCCAATTCGACTTCCCAATCTGTTTTTACCGAATTTTTCGGGATGATCAGCGGATCCGTGGGCCCACAGAGCGCGGTTGTAGATTTAAAAAAGAGGACAGGTTCCGGTGGAATGGTCATTCCCGATTCGGAGGCATGTTGGGCGTAGTTCAAACCTACGCATACGATTTTGGACGGCCGGGCGAAGGGAGTCCCCAAACGCAATTGATCTATGCCCTCCAACGGAGTCAGCCGTGCATCACCTTGCTCCAAAGTTGTTTGAAGCAAAGAGAGACCGTTCTGTTCGAAGAACGACTCGTCGTAATTTTGTACCAACTTCGCAGCGTCGTAGGCGATCCCTTTCCACTTTACACCGCATTTTTCCTGACCAACTGGGCCGTATTTGAATAAAAACATGTTGAAAAGTTTAAGTCATTCGGAAAACAAGGCTTGAATCGCGGATTCGCCGGATTAGAGGATTGTGCGGATTTTTTTGATTCATTGGGCTTGTGTGATTTTTTAGATTGTTTTTGATTTTTTTGAAAAAATAAACCATCCATCTATTTTGCTGCTGTTTGATATAAGTTAATTCAAAAAAATCTGCACAATCCTCTAATCCGGCTAATCCGTGTTCAATTTAACAAATCCGCCGTCGATCGGGTAATCACAGCCGGTAATGAAGGCGGCTTCATCCGAGCACAGGTAGAGCGCCAGGTGAGCTATTTCCTCCGGAGTTGCCATGCGACCGATGGGTTGGGTTTTGGAGAGTTTTTCGAACATTTCAACTTCTTTTCCCGGGTAATTTTTAGCGATGAATCCATCAACAAAAGGGGTGTGCACGCGTGCGGGTGAAATGGAGTTGACACGAATGCCATCGTTGATATAATCTTTCGCCGTGGCGATGGTCATGGCCAGCACTGCGCCTTTTGTCATGGAATAGGCAAAACGATCAGGCAGACCAACCAGTGCGGCAATCGAAGCCATATTGAGTATAGAACCGCCTCCGTTTAGTTTCATACGCGGTATGGCGGCCTTGAGGCAATTGTAGACGCCTTTGATATTGACTTGATACAAGCGGTCCAAATCTGCCACAGTGGTGGTTTCCACGGTGCCGACATGGGCAATACCGGCGTTGTTCACCAGGATATGCACCTTGCCGATAGTTTCAAAAACGGCTTCTACGGCAGCCTGGTCGGAAACATTACAACCATGGGCGAAGGCTTGTCCGCCTGCTGCATGTATTTGATTGACGGCGACTTCCGCGGCCGTTTCGTTTAGTTCGAGGATATGCACTTGCGCGCCTTGTCGGGCGAATAGTTCGGCGATCGCCAATCCGATTCCACTGGCGCCGCCGGTCACTACTGCTGTTTTATGATTGAGTTTGAACACGATTCGATGATTGTTGAATACTTCGCGCTGCCGAGTATTGAGCATATCCTTCGGCCCAGGTCAATGAAAAGCAGCGTTCTGTATGACAGGTTATTCACAAGAATAGTCGGAGTGTAGTATAAATTCAGGGCTAAGGTAAAATCAGCGCCGTCTTTTCTGAGCAGAAATTTTAGGGAGGTTCTTCGACGGTACGCCGTTTCACAGCGATACGCCGCGCTTCCAAAACATAAAATCGTCCTGCCCGAGATTCATGGCTTTGGTGTCGTATTTCCCGCTTGCCAGACCAATGATGTATTCAAGTATTTCTTCTCCTGTTTGTTCCACCGTTTTTTCACCGGTGATAATATCGCCGCAATCAAAATCAATGATATCGGGCATGCGGTGCGCCAGGTCGTGGTTGGTAGCGAGTTTCACCATGGGGCTGATGGGATTGCCGGTTGGCGTTCCAAGACCGGTGGTAAAAAGCTGGATGGTAGCGCCGGCGCCCGCCATTCCAGTGGTGGAAAGCACATCATTTCCTGGCGTACAAATCAGGTGTAATCCTGGTTTCCGGGCATACCCACCATATCCTACGGCTCCGGCAACTGGCGATGTACCGCCTTTTTTCGCAGCGCCGGCCGATTTAATCGCATCGGTGATCAGTCCGTCGCGGATATTACCCGGCGAGGGGTTCATATCGAATCCGGCGCCGATGGCTTCCGCGCGGCGCGCGTACTCGCGCATGAGGTGGATAAAATCATTGGCCACTTCATCCGAGACGCACCGATTAATCAACTCTTGCTCTACGCCACACAGTTCGGGGTATTCGGCCATCAACACCTTGCCGCCCAGTGCAGCTACCAAGTCGGCGGCATGGCCGACGGCGGGGTTGGCAGAAATGCCTGAAAACCCGTCGGACCCGCCACATTTCACCCCGATAGCCAGATGGCTCAGCGCGGCAGGTTGGCGTTCCAGTTGGTTGATTTGTACGAGTCCTTCAAAGGTTTGCCGGATGGCTTCGGTCAGCATAGCATATTCAGTTTGCCACTTTTGGCGCTCGAAGAACAAAATGGGTTTGGCAAAATGAGGGTCTTTTTCAGCTAATTTTTCTTTAAACAATTGAATTTGAGCATGTTGGCATCCGAGGCTGAGTACCGTAATGCCTGCCACATTCGGATTGACGCAATATCCGGCAAGCAGCGCGCATAGGTTTTCCGAATCATCACGGGTTTCTCCACAGCCGCTTTCATGGGTTAAAAACTGGATACCATCTACGTTGTGGAACAAGCGTTTTTTTGAAATTTCAGGAATATGAATTTCAGGAGAAAACCCCTCGGTACTTCCGTGTTCCTGAAAATACTCGGTCAGCGTATGCAGGTATTTTCGATAAACATCGGGTTGCGCAAAACCGAGCTCCTTTAAAAAGGCATTTTTCAGCACCAGGATGTTTCTGTTTTCGCAAAACACCAACGGGATGACCAACCAGTAATTTCGAACACCTACCTGACCGTCGGGGCGGTGGTAGCCCATAAACGTGCGGTTTTTGTACTTGTCAATGTTGGGAGCGTTCCATTGATAAACCTGATTCCGGGCGCCGAAATTTTCGGCTGCGTGTTTCAGGTTGTCGGTAGAAATCAAAGCTCCTGCCGCAATCGGCTTGACTGCCTTGCCTACCAGTACGCCGTACATAAATACCGGATCGCCTGTTTCCAGCGGGTGAATAGCGAATTTATGCTTGGCATCAATGTTTTGCTGCAACTGGATGGTCTTTCCTTCGAACTCAATATGTGCTCCTTGTGGAAGGTTTTGCAATGCCACCAGGACATTGTCGGTGGGCGCAATTTGTAAGAAAGTATGCTGCGACATAGGAAAGCTACCTGAATGAAATGAACTGACTTCGGTGAATTGAAAGCAAAATTAATTTTTTTGCCTATCCGCATGTAGTACTATAAGATAATCATCCTGAGAATTTGGTGACGTAGAAAGACGTTACGCCTCTTCGAGGCGGTAGTTTTTAGGTTCTTGTCGGAGTTACAAATGTTGAGTTTCTTCGAGGCTAAAATAGGATCAGGAATTTCAAGGAGTTGATAAAAAATAAATGATGGGAATTTCGGTGATTTATACTTCGTGCTGCCAGGTTTTGAGCATGGCCTTCGGCCAAAGGCATTGTAAAGCAGCGCTCTCTATGATAGACTATGCTCTAGAATTGCCTGTGTTTATTATACATGTGGCCTCCAAGAGGCCCAACCTTTGTTTAATCGCCTAAGCCCCAATGTCGGTGACGTAAGCCCTGAAAGGGCGGAATCTGCCAAAGCAGGGTGAAGCCCTGCTAGATAGACTGGCATAATAAAAAAGCCCTGAAGGGGCGGAATATGGATGTGACGAGTGTCGACTAAGCTAAGACAAGCATGCTGATTTTTCTTAAGTCACCAACATTGGCCTAACCCCAGGGTCCTCCCCGCTGTACAATATGCGGATAGTCCGTTTCTTAATTTTTTTGCTTAGTTATCATACTCAGGCCTTCTTTCAATTTATCATTCTATTCCTTAACAAATAAGGTAACATGTATTCCCTGCTTATGATTCAACTGAAATGCGTATAAACCGGGTGGTATCGTATGAATATCAACGCCATCTGCCCCAATCCCTTGCAAATTACCTGAAAGCAGTAGCGCCCCTGTTGAGGCAAATATTTGATAAAATCCCTGTTCTTCCATATCGTTTTGCCAAAATAATCGAATTTGATCCTGTGCAGGGTTTGGATATAATTTCAATTCCGCAATTTCTATTTCATCGAGGGCATTTGTTTCCATATTGATGCCTAATGTGTCGCAGAGGCTTTCCGGCATGTCGGCTAATTTGAAATTAGGGAAGTGAGGAATGCTACGTACATTAATTCCAGGCAATGGAAGCCCTTTAGGTAAAAAATCAATATCTGCAATGCCGGCGCCGTCATTTTCTTTTAACAAATGAAAATAACGGCCGCGTGAAGCTACCGTCCCATATATATAGCCATCGGGCGCCAGGAACAAGTAATGGAACGAATTGCCCGGTACTTGCCGGATGTCTTCGCCGTCCGGGTCATAGGGGTTGAACGATAGGCGCATGGTATCCAGCGGCCCTAGCGGGCCTTCCAAATCGATACGTTGAAGCGATACCTGATCGGTTGCGTATAAATAGCGCCCACTATTAGAAAATGCGACTCCTCCTCCGTAGAACCAATGCGCTGGAGTCGGATATTCCTTTGGTCCGGTTATGTCGCCGCTGCAGCGGTCGAAATTCCACACCATTATTTTACAATCGCCCCATATGGCAATCCGATCCCCGGTTTTGTTGACAGCTATTTGCCCGTAGTGTTCGCATGCGGGTAAAAGATAGGGCAACTGTTGAATTGGGTAATTTATCATTCCTTGGGGCGTAAGTAACCGCCTTTGCCAAAGGCGGTTATAATAAAGGGGCGTTAT
>JAEUUR010000633.1 GCA_016787465.1 Saprospiraceae bacterium
GTAACGCCATTTTCCGGAATGTGATAAACAAGCCGGGCGCGTTCGCCTAATTCCTGACGGATGCTTTTTTTCAATAGCTGAACATAGTGCTCTTCCAACCACTCAAAAAAGAACTTGTTAGGTACTTGAATCGTCAATACCTCAGCATCGAGCCGAACCGGTTTGATCGGTTCAAACCAAGTTTTAAAGCTCTGCGGACTTACATTTTTTTTGATGATACGGAGACAATCGTCCCATACCATCTGGCTGTCTCTTGTCATAACCTGATGGGTGCATTTGGATGTTGGGAAAATCCGATTCCGAGTGCTTGTGGTGAAGCTGTTCAGTTGAGCAGGGAGGACAAAGGTTCAAAATCCTTTTGTAATTTGGAAACGGTTTTGAATTTTTTTCGACATTTTTTTTCCTTAAATTCGGAACAGCTTGGTTATCAATTGATTTGAAAAAAATGACACTGAAACATATGACGTCTGCGCAGGCCTGGTTCCGAAAAACATGAATTTTTTGGTATTTAATTTTGAAAATGCAATAACAATAAGTTGAAAAATCATTAAACGGCCTGCTTTGCAATGTAAAATAATTTGTCGGGTATTAGCACTTCAAAGTTGCGAAAACTCATTTTTTGCTGCATTCAATTGATTTACAGCGACATAATTCAATTGGCCGAATGAATTACTAGCATGCCGGGTATCTCGCAAATTCGGATACCAAAATTTTATACACGTTAATGGGAGGTGTCGTTTAAAGGATGAGTTTGAATTTGTAATTATATTGTTATTGAGGCTTTTTTCAATAACTTGTACGTAATCAATCAGTTAGGAAAATTAGAATAATTGCCCGGCTTCAGTTCTGATTGCCATAATAGCTTTATCTAAAATAGTAGCAGGTTGTGCCTCTAAAAATGCCGCAAAAGCCATGAACAATTCCTGGGCATCTGCATTCGGATCGATTTCTTCTCCAACGGAGGTAACCGCATTTAGGGTTTCTGTTTTAGCAAATTGGATGATTTTCCAAAGTGTTTCAGAGACGTACAATTGCTGGGAGGTATTGTGATCAAATTCCTGGCTGATGAGCAGCATCAAAGCTCCGCGCAATTCCTTCACCTTCATGCCGGGTGTACGTACGCGCATGGAGGCATTTAAAATGTTTACCCGATCGCACAGCAAGGTCAGGCGTTCATACGCTTGAAGTCGAAGCGGCAAGGTGATTTTTTGGGCATCATTGCGCAAAATCGCCCTGTCAACACGTTGACGCTCATCCAGCAACATTTTCAACAGGAAGTATGCTGTAGTGAATACCAAAAGAGAAGGAAGGATTACTTTGAGCAGTTCAATGAAGATTTCCATATTTTTATTACTGTTTGAGTTTGGAGGGCGCAAAGGTAATTGCCTTTGAACATTTCTTTAGTTTCAGGGTTTTATATGCTAATTTTGCAGCTTCAAAATTTCTTCAACGCATGGAAGCCATCCTTGATACTACACAAACCTTGACTTCACCTGTTGCACTTACCGACAGCGCTATCGATCAATTGAACCAGATTCGTCAGGAAGAAGGAATTCCGTCAGACTACTGCCTGCGGGTAGGCGTGAAGGGAGGGGGATGCTCCGGTTTTTCCTACGTGTTAGGTTTTGACCTTCCACAAGAAGGTGATGACCGTTACGAAATTAAGGGCATAACCATTGTAATGAATAAGGCGCATGCCATATACCTTTTGGGTATGCAAATTGATTTTGTGACTGGCCTGGATAACCGCGGCTTTACGTTCGACAACCCGAATGCGACCAGCACTTGCGGCTGCGGCACCTCTTTTTCTGCCTGATTTATAGTCAACGCAAAGTGGTTTTGAACAACTGTGAGCTGCTAATCATGAGAAATCAAGGTTGTATTCTCATCCAAATCATCAAAAGCACTCAAGGCATAAACAACAATCCCACAATCAGGACTGATGATACCTAACCATGGGATTGAGATGTTGTGAGTTGACTGTTTTTTACAAGCTTTCCAAGTCAACCACAAAGCATTTTTTGTAACCTTTCTTCACGGCAGCTTTTTGTTGGACTTCCGCCGTTTTTTTGTCGCCATAAGGGCCAACCAATATCTTATAAACGGCGTTATTGCTCGATTCATCTTTGATGGAGAACACCAGCGCCTTGCCAGGGAATTCTGTTTGTAATTTTCGAAGGGTTGGCAAAACATTATCCGCATCAAACAAAGTACTGATCTGAACGGCAAAGCCTGATTTTTCAGGCTGGGTAATACCTACCTGGAACAATTCGGCGGTGACTTTACTGCCTTTAGATGGTTTAGCTGTTGCAGGAGATGGATCCGTGTCGTAGGCTGCTGGCTTTGCGCCTTTTGCCACCGGCAGGGTAGTGCCTTTTGCCAGTTGTTTAGCTTCTTCGCGTGCCGCCAACAATTTGGTATTTCCATCCGTTTGAGCTGCTACCCTCGACTGAGATGCCTCCTCAACCACATCCACACGAACGCGTGTAATACCATCCCGGATCAGACCTATTTCTTCAGCTGCCCTTCTTGAAATATCCACCACATATCCATCAATAAATGGCCCGCGGTCATTTACACGTACAACCACTGATTTTTGGTTGTCTATACGTGTTACTCGAATTTTGGTGCCGAAAGGAAGCGTCTTGTGCGCACAGGTAAGGTCGTTTTTGTCGTATTTTTCACCACTCGCAGTTTTACGGCCGTGTAACGTGTCGGCATAATAACCTGCTTTCCCGTATTCTTCCGGGGGAGCAATGGAAAAGGAACTGAATAAAGCGGTGGCGCCCATTAAGCAGAAGACGATGAAGGATTTGCGCATATCTGAGATTGTTTGTGATAAATGAATAGAAAGCAGCGTTCTTTAAATAAACGCCGGATCAAAAACTTTCGTACAAAATTCATCGAAAGCTTTGAAAATCAAGCACAAAGCAACCCGAGTTTTTTGAAACATCCAACTATTTAGCGTACAAAAACTAATTTTCCACTTTGGCGGAGGGTCGGAATTTGCCAGTGATAAACTCCGCTAACCGGAAATACCTTCGCCGGAAGTACAAAAACCTGTTCCGGAGTAATCTCCTGCTTGAAAACTCTAATTCCTTGATTGTCAAATATTTCCAGAAGAAACTGCTCCTGCGCATTGGTTTTTCCCTGCATGCCTATGTAAAGTTGCGTGCCGTATTCGCCAAATGGATTGGGTGAAAAAGAAATAGTTGCTTGGTGTTGCCCGGCTTCAAATAACACTGGAGCAAATGCCTGTCCATCGTGGCGGTATGCAAGGGACGGAGTCGGATTGTCACTTAATTTCAGTACGTCACGCAACCTGCCGGCTTTTCTGGCTTGAAAAACAATGCGTACGAGCGGTTCATCTTTCAAATCCTCGGCAGCCATATTGATCAAACCATCTTCCAAATGTTGAATGCCAAAATGCTGCATTCCTATACATGTGGAAAGCGGCTCAATACGGTCAAATTGCAGGGCCTCCGGATCAAAGCTCAACGTGAACTGTAAGGAAACAAGATCCTTGCCTTGCCGGGGTATGATAACGTATACTTGTTCCTGTTGCTCAAATGACTGGTCTGCGACATGAAGCGCCCATTCGTCTGCCGCGCGATCATCGTTCGACAATAGGGCGTTGGGTGCAACAGAACCATTCACATCGCCTACTTTAATGCCAATAAAATCATTTCCAGTTAAGGGAACCGTCGTAGTTTGGAGTTCGATTTTTTCCGGGAATGGTGTTAGTAAGGGGTTTTGCGTATTCCCAAATTGGTGCTGAAGTGGTAAAAAACGCCATGAAGTATTTCCGGCAAGGGCCGTGTCGATTCCCAGTATAAGTTTTCGCAACGACACAATGTCGCTGGTTGTAATACTATTCGATTTGTTTGCATCGGCTGCGATCATCTTGTAAGGCGATCCCAAAGGTTCAATGCCAAGGATATGTTTGCTGATCAAAACCAAATCATAGGTTGTCAGCCCATTAAGCAGGTTGTCGTTGCGATAGGGAATCAGTGTGTAGTCTTCGCAACCCGGAACTTGAGTGATGATATACCCGCCATCGGTTTCGGTTTTGGTATTTGAAATATGTACATCCCTGATTCCTTCTCCTGTTTCAGTGGTAATAGAACCAGTAATACTGATGGTGGGCACTGGTGATTGTGCAAAAATGGAATCGAATTTCATGGTCCAGATGCCACGCGCAAAGGTGGCGGCCACCAGTTCTTTTTTTACCGGGTTGTCTTCCAGATCGAATACAGGGATCACGGGCATATTAGAGCCCAAACGTTCCCAATTTGTGCCAAAATTTTTGGTAAAATAAACGCCTGCATCGGTTGCAACGAAAAGCACAGCGTCTGCTTGTCCTGGCATCACGAACAGGTCGTTGATAGGCGCCTGTGGCAGGTCGCCTGAAATGTTCACCCAGGTTGCTCCATTATCGTCGGAGCGGTGAATGCGAGGAATGGATTCGTTATCCCGATAACCTGAATGAGTAACAAACAATCGATTGGGTAGGGTAGGCGAACAATGCACGGACGTCACATACCGATCGGGTAGAGTGCCGTTAATTTTTACCCACCCACCGGTTGGTTCCCTGCGCCAGACATTTCCATCGGAAGTTCCTGCGATCAATTTTTCAGGCACCAAAGGCGATTCGGTGAGACAGGAAACGGTATGAAATCTAGGGGATAGAATAATCCCGTCGGTCAAATCCGGTGAAATAGACGCCCAGCCATTCCCGTCTGAAATATAGGCACGGTAAGTAGCAGAATAAAGCTTGTTCGCGTTGAATTTGCTGATAAAAAAAGGAGCATCCCAGTTGCATCGATCCGTTGATCCTAACGAGGGTGATCCGAACTGCCAGGAGTTGCCGCCATCGGTGGTTTTATGAATGGTAGCGTTTTGAATTTCTACCCAAAATGTAGCAGGATCAGTGGGATGGAAAGCACACCTGAAGCCATCAGCAGAAAATACTGAAGTCCAGTTGTTGTATCCCGCGCCTCCTGCACCTTTTTGAATGCCATTATCCTGTGCCCCGGCCCAATACTTGTTGGGGTCATGGTGGTTATACGTGGTGTGGTAAAATTGAGTGGTTGGCAAGTTTTTGGATTTGGCCCAAACCATTTGCCCTGGATCATTTCTGTAAACCCCACCGTCGTTGGCCCAATACCTGCGGCCGGACGGGCAAAATACCAGGTCGTGGCAATCGGCATGTCCTCCACCTGCGGCAATCCAGCTACTGCTCCCGGCTTGTTTTCTCCAAAGCAAAATTGCCAGGAAATAGACATCCTCATCATTGTTGGGATTTAACCTGATTTTACCGAAATACCACCCGAAATCCCCGCAAGAATCATCAAGTGAAGCAATATTTACTGAAGAAAATGAAGTGCCTCCATTGGTAGTTTTGTAAAGTCCCTGGGGGGCAGAAAGAGAATCGATAAAAACAACATAAAGCTTATCCGCATTGGTTTGAGAAACAGCCAAGCCTGTTCGGCCGAGTCGCCCGGTAGGCAACCCATTTGACAATTGAATCCAAGAAATACCTCCATCCTCCGATTTAAACACTTTTGCACTTGGTCCCGAAAGGATAGATTCCTGGTTGTTCCGGATTCGATCCCAGAAGGAAGCATACATGATGTTCGGGCTGCTGGGCGCCATAACCAAATCACTGGCGCCGGCCTGGTTGCTTACATAGAGTGTTTTTACCCAGGTTGTACCGCCGTCTTTGGAAACAAAAATGCCTCTTTCAGCATCCCTGATATACGGATTACCCATGGAAGCGACTACCAGATGCATGGGATTTGTGGGGTGAACGGTAATTTTTGAAATGATACCCTTGTCGGCTAGCGCCAGGTAATTCCAAGTTTCACCGCCGTCGATACTTTTGTAAATGCCGTTTCCATTGTATGCAATAGAAGGCACATTCGGATC
>JAEUUR010000641.1 GCA_016787465.1 Saprospiraceae bacterium
ATCGCTAGTTGTAACAGTAGCAATAAGTCGAAAATATCAAAAAAACAAAATGGAATTAGCAGAGAAAAAAGCCAAGGAAGAGAAAACAATTTAGATGATTTTGTCAATGAATGATGAAGGACTACCCCTCAATATAATTGCCAAAATTTCGAAAACCAACGAGGAGTATGTTCGGAAAATTGTTCAAAATCAATCGAATAGATAAAACCGAGAATCGAGTAGGGAGAGGCGGCCCTACGACCGCCCCTGCCCTCTCACACCACTCCCGCTAAGGCGGGACAGGCAGTGCGTACCGGCCTGGTACACGGCGGTTCATGAAACAACTTCCGACCGGCGTACTTGATGGTAGTAATCCTTGAATGACTGATAGCCCCGCTGTTGTAGTCGCTCCTCTGTCACGGTCATTTTCATCACCGGACTGCATGACAGCCGCCAGCCGCCCTTGCGCGACCATGCGTAACGCATCGCCCACGCACGGCTAACCCCCAACTGTCGGAATGCCCGATAACGACGACCCGGACGTTTCCACGACTTCCAGATACAGTAACGCAGCCGGTTCCTGATCCAGCCGTCGAGATGGTCGAATTTCTCGTAGCCGGTGGCCCGTTTGAAATAGTTCACCCAGCCCCGCATCAGGCGGTTTCGGTTTGGCGATCCGTTCTGTTAGTGGTACAGGGTCGGTTTTGCGGGTCAACGCTTTGATTTTGCGTCTCAACGAATCCCAACTCTTCTTTGCAATGCTCAGTCGGTACTTGGCCCGTTCACCCTTCTTGTATGTCGGCGTGAATGCGTGGCCCAGCAGCACAAACTTCACCGGACGAACGATCTTCGTCTTCTCGCGGTTGACTTCCAGATGCAGGTCGCCTTCCACAAAACGAGTGATACTCGCCAGTACTCGCCGCGCTGCCGCCCGGCTACGCAGGAAAATACTGCAATCGTCGGCATAGCGCACAAAACGATGGCCGCGCCGCTTTAACTCCTGATCGAACTCGTTGAGCAGAATGTTGGACATTAACGGGCTGAGCGGGCCGCCCTGCGGCGTCCCTTCTTCCCGCGCCTGTTCTACTCCGCCCAGCATAATGCCCGATTGGAGGAAGCGGCGGATCAGGCGTAACAGCGCCACATCTTTGATCTTCTTGCGGATGATCCCCATCAATTTATCATGGTTCACCCGATCATCCCCCATACGGGTTCAGCGATCCGGTTTGTACAGGCCGCTATCTGGCGGTTCCATGTTTGGCCCTTCGGGTTCACCCAAAACGTCCTTGGGGAGCTAAAGAATTCGCATTGGCAGATAGTCAAGTAGGAATTAGAATTCAACAATGGTAAAAATTATTGCAACGAACGGCTAATTCCGGGAATGCATTAACATAGCCTCTACGCATACACAAAGCCGTTCACAATGGTTATAAAAAAAGCAAATAAATGCATACCTTTAATCTAAATCCAGATTTGAAAATCAAATAGCCATGTCACCAAAAATCACCCTCACCCTTTTCCTTCTTCTCTGTTCATTCTTTTCAACAGCGCAAGACATGCTCGAGGCTTCCTTTGACACCGCAAATGCCGAAATGCGCGTCAGAAACCTGTATCATATGATCGCTTGGCACATGAACTCGCTCAATGATTACCAATTCGATCAAAAAGAAGGGTATGTAACCTATACAATAATCGATACCGAGAATGAAGTAAAAGCGGTCCCGAAAGTGCTTGGAACGTTTAATCTCCAGGATACTACCTTTCTCTGGGCGGATAAAAATTCGTCGATCCGCCCTTCCCTATCCGACCAGGTAAATGCATTCAGGGCCCAATTGCCCCAACAATACCGCCAGGACCTATTTAAGTCGACGATCGATTTTAATAAAAACCTGCTGGCTTTGTTCTGTACTAACCTAAATGCCAATGGATTTGACATCAAACGCCAGGGAAATACCATCATTTATTTTGCTTTAATGCAGATCGACATCTATGAAGCAGGTAAAAAAACCAAAACCCTCCCGCCAAACAACCATGTAACCATCCTGGAAAACGATGCTGCGATCAATACCATAAAAGCCTATCACCGGGAAAAGGTGGAAATTAACAGACAGCACTTTATGGAGCAGCTTAGTATGGACGAAGGATTTAAAAGGATGAACGACGTGAATGCAAAATATTGGTTGAATGACAACGGCTCCACTGCATTATCCTGGCCCTGCGAATTGGATGAAAAGTCAACCGCTCATTGGCAGGTTTTTAAATTAGCCGACGAAAACAGGTTTTTTGTTACCTTTTCCGCAGATTTAAGGCACACCATCGAGCAATATGCGTATGAAATAGATATCAATGCCGCAGGCAAAAAAATCATTCTTGGAGCGTATTAATTATTCCTATTAGAGGTGATTTAAAACAGAAAAACAATCAATCCGTCAAACATAAAAACAACCCATGTTTAACCTGTTCAAGAAAAAACAAAGCGACAATTCATCCAATTCTCCGGCACACGAGGATTGGATGAATGCGCAAGCGCAGTTTGAAAAAGCGGAATATTCCAATGCTTTGTCCACCTTAATCGCCGGGTTCAAAAAGGACATCTATTATCAGCCGCTTTATGAACTATCAGGCCAATGTCTGCAAAAAATGGGCGGCGAAGAAGAAAGTAAACTTTTTAAACAAGCCGCCAACCACCTGAACGCCAATACCTTTAAACAATTAGGAAACCACTTTTATGAAGCCGGGCATTACCCGCTCACCAGGATATTTCTTGAAGAAGCGTTCAAACTCAACAAAGACCTCGAAGTCGCCAACAACCTGGCCATTGCTTACGCCAGAAGGTTTGATACCCGAAAAGCGCAGGAAACCTTAGGAATGGTTCAAGACAAATTTGACTTCTGGGCATACTGGTTCTACGTAAAACTGAAGATCCTGAACAATGACAAATCCAACCTGGATGACTCGCTCAAGGTTTTGGAAAATGCGTTTGACCCAAACTCTCAGGACGAGAATTTAAGGATTCCCAAACAAAAAGTGAGGGAATTAAGGGAATCTTACGAGCGGTTGGTAAAACTACAAACACCGGAACCAAGCATTCGAGACTGGCAATTCATCCAATATGGGTCCGTTATACTGAATTTTTTCTTCAGCGACGACCAATATGTGGCAGGGGGCAGGCATGTAGCCTCCTGGGGTAGCAACGAATCCATAAAATCCATTTTGACATTGCTGACAGGCTTACTTGAGTCCAAAAAAATGGCCAAAATCGTGTATGCCAACGACAGGGATTCCCAAATTATCGGATTGGCCTTAAGCAAAATATCAAAGATTCCAGCCGAGGCTTATCACCCTGAAACGACCTGCCAAAACGCCTTGCTGTTAGCTGCAGATGCCAGTGCATTCAATGAATTCCAGGATGTTGAGTTCATCACGAACAACAACATTACTTTTTCATTCAACCAGAATTGGCTTCAGCCCAATTATATTTGTCCCGACATCATTGGCTTAATGTCCCAAAGTTATTCCTACCCCTGGAATGGAGGCAATTACAAGGTAAAAGAAGGCGGTGAGCCAATCCGAACCGAGCCAGACCTCCGGGATGCGGACGCAATTGCAGCAGAAATTGCAAATAGTGAACTTAAAGAAGTTGATAACATCGATGAATTCTACCAGCGAGTAAGCAACGACCTTAAAATGAACCAGGCGCGCGGACACCGGTACAACTTCATGGTGGAAAGTCCCGTGCCAGGCGTCTATTTTGGAAACAATTAGCAGAGCACGCCTACCGCACACCCATTCCGCTCGGCCACGGTGTATTCGGCGCCACGAAAGCCAGTTTACCATCGGCATCTTCGGCCATGAGGATCATGCCCTGCGATTCAACACCCATCATCACCCGGGGCGCGAGGTTGGCCAGCACCACCACCTGTTTACCCACCACTTCTTCGGGTTGATAATGCTCGGCAATGCCGGAAAGAATGGTGCGGGTTTCAAAACCCAGGTCGACGGAAAGTTTGAGCAGTTTTTTCGACTTTTCTAATTTCTCCGCAGTCAGGATGGTACCCGTGCGGATATCCATTTTAGCAAAATCGTCGTATTGAATATTCTCTTTCACAGGAGCATAGTTTTGAGTGGAAGGGGCTGGCACAGCAGGTTGATTCGCTTCCAGTTTTGCCAATTGTCGATCGATCACTTCGTCTGGTATTCTTGAAAACAGGTGTTCCGGCTGTCCAATAACGTGCCCAGCCGGAGCTAACGGACGACCCGCTTTTAATGCCTCCGATACCTCGGCCCATTCTCCCTGGTCGGCCAGAGCGGGCAAGTTCAACATAGTTCTCAATTTATCGGCACTGAACGGTAAAAACGGTCGGACAGCGACCGACAAAGCCGCCACATATTGCAAACCAAGGTTCAACACCGATTTCACCGATTCAGGGTCTTCTTTGATCGTTTTCCATGGCTCGTTGAATTGAAGCAAGGCGTTGCCTGCGCTTGATATTTCCATCACCACCCTCAGGGCTTCACGGAAGTTAAACCGCTCAATTTCTGCGGCACATTCGTCCAGTTTACGGCCAATCTGCTCAAGTTCTGTTTGGTAGAAGCCCGTTTGCGTGACCTCTCCCCACCCGCTTTTGAACGACGTTTCCACTTGTACCGAAGGTATTTGACCCTCATAATACTTGTGGGTCAGCACCAACACCCGGTTGACGAAGTTGGCCAGGTTGTTCACCAGTTCGTTGTTGTTGGTTTCCTGAAAACCTTTCCAGGTGAACTCGCTGTCGCTTTGCTCGGGCATTTTGCGGATCATGTTGTACCGCAACACATCTTCCTGACCGGCAAATTCCTGGCAATATTCATGTACCCATACCGCCCAGTTTGTAGAGGTCGACAATTT
>JAEUUR010000645.1 GCA_016787465.1 Saprospiraceae bacterium
TTCCTATCTTGATCATTATCTGGTTGGACTGATTATTAATTGGCCGGTTGTAAATCGGGGCCGCAAAGGTAGTGTTTCAAATCACCTTTTATTTTCCAAAAAATAGGGAACTTTGCCCGACATGATCAAAATCATCACACACCCAATATGAAGGAATTAAAAAATTACCTGGACACCCATAAACAACGTTTCCTCGACGAATTGCTCGATCTGCTGCGGATTCCTTCCGTAAGCGCCGATCCAAAATATGCTTCTGATGTGCGGAAAACAGCGGAATCGGTTGCTCAACACCTGACAGCCGTGGGAGTCGACAAAGTAGAAGTGTGCCCCACAGCCGGCCATCCAATTGTATACGGAGAAAAAATAGTCAATCCCAAAGCGCCTACGGTGCTGGTGTACGGCCACTATGATGTTCAACCCGCCGACCCGCTTGAGCTGTGGGACAGCCCGCCGTTCGAACCCGTAGTAAAAAAGACTAAACTGCACCCGCAAGGCGCCATTTTTGCACGCGGCGCCTGCGACGACAAAGGCCAGGTGTTCATGCACGTCAAGGCTTTTGAAATGATGATGAAAACCAACAACCTGCCCTGCAATGTCAAATTTATGATTGAAGGCGAGGAAGAAGTTGGTTCTAAAAACCTGGAAAAATTCTGCAAGGAAAACAAGAAAAAACTCGAATGTGATGTCGTTCTCATTTCCGACACCAGCATCATCGATCAAGAAACGCCCAGCCTGACCGTCGGTTTGCGTGGGTTGTGTTATATGGAAGTGGAAGTAGTTGGGCCAAATAAAGACTTGCACTCAGGTGTCTATGGCGGTGCAGTAGCCAACCCGGTTAATGTACTTTGCACGATGATCGCCTCGCTGCACGACGAAAAACGCAAAGTGACCGTTAAAGGCTTTTATGATGATGTGGAAAAAGTAAGCGCCAAGGAGCGCAAAATGATGAACGCCGCGCCTTACAACGAAAAGAAATACATGAAAGACCTCGGGGTCGACGATCTGATGGGCGAAAAAGGATTCACCACCATCGAGCGCACCGGCATTCGCCCCACCCTCGATGTCAACGGCATCTGGGGCGGCTACATCGGCGAAGGCGCTAAAACCGTGCTTCCTTCAAAAGCGTTTGCTAAAATTTCCATGCGCCTGGTGCCAAACCAGGATCCGCACAAAATTGAAAAGTTGTTTCAAAAACATTTTGAAGGCCTGGCGCCAAAATCCGTCAAAGTAAAAGTAACCGCACACCACGGCGGATGGCCGGTAGTGGTGCCCACGAATTCCGTCGAATACAAAGCGGCTGAAAAAGCGATGGAACAGGCTTTCGGCAAAAAACCGTTGCCACAACGCGGCGGCGGCAGCATCCCGATCGTGGCTATGTTTGATCAGGTGCTGAAAGCCAAATCAGTACTCATGGGCTTCGGGCTCGACTCCGACGATATTCACTCGCCCAACGAACACTACGGATTGTACAATTTCTACAAAGGCATCGAAACAATCCCGTATTTCTACAAATATTACGCAGACATGAAAAAATAGGCGCATCGCGCCGTAATATTTGTAGGCGCAGCGCGCCGCAATATTTGTAGGCGCAGCGCGCCGTAACATTTGTAGGCGCATCGCGCCGCAACATTTGTAGGCGCAGCGCGCCGCAACATTTGTAGGCGCAGCGCGCCGCAACATTTGTAGGCGCAGCGCGCCGTAACATTTGTAGGCGCAGCGCGCCGCAATATTTGTAGGCGCAGCGCGCCGCAACATTTGTAGGCGCAGCGCGCCGTAATATTTGTAGGCGCAGCGCGCCGCAACATTTGTAGGCGCAGCGCGCCGTAATATTTGTAGGCGCATCGCGCCGTAACATTTGTAGGCGCAGCGCGCCGTAACATTTGTAGGCGCAGCGCGCCGTAATATTTGTAGGCGCAGCGCGCCGTAACATTTGTAACCGCTGCCATATTTGGGTGGCTTTGGCTATTACAAATATAACGGTGCGCTGCACCTTCCTAAAACAATACGCAAACACATTGCTACAAATATTGCGGCGCGATGCGCCTACAAATGTTGCGGCGCGATGCGCCTACAAATGTTACGGCGCGATGCGCCTGCAAATATCAATTGCCTAAAGAAATGTATTCCAGAATGGCGGAAACCGCATAAATAGCGATCCATAATGTCAGCCAATACAAGGTTTTCCAAAGCCGTTCGGAGCCTTCAAGCAGGGCCTCATCATCTTCTGCGCTCCGCTTTAATTGTTTGAAAGCTCGAAAACCCGTCAGCACCCCTTTGAAATAGGTAAAGAACATGGAGAAAGTTAAAAGAAACTGTACCACTTTGTACAGGTTATCTCCCTCCAGCAGATAAAACGCTTCGGATTCTGAAGTGTCGGCATATTGCGTCCAAACCCACCACATCGTCGCCACACTCAAAATAACTGCCAGAAGACCTGCGATGGTCGCCAGGATTGTAGCATGCACACCAATACGTGCATTGGCTGCCAGCAAATCCATCATCCGGCTTGTCAACCATAAGCCGGATGTCGACTTTTCGGAGGGTGTTGGAGTTGTTTCGTCTGTTTTCATGGTTTATAGCTGGTTATAACTTTTGAGCATAAAATAAATGCGATAGTATTGCATTACCAGTAAAACGCACCAAATAGCCGCTACCAAAAGTCCTAAAATCAGAAAGGAGCGAAGCTTTAAAAACGCCGCCTCTAATTGAAGCTGGTCGCGGTTTTGAAGTGCGCGCCTCAACTGTACGCCAAACCAGTACATGAAATAACCCAGGCCCGCGATCATAAGCTCTGAAACAGCACCCTGAATCAGATAAACCACATTCCCGGTGCGTATACCAGATTCCTGTTTTACCAGAAACCAGACATATGTAACAAACATCCACGCCGTGAAAAAAAAGACGCCAAATGCCAGGTTGCGCGCCCAATAAGCCGTTTTATCCCAATAGCCCTCCATCCACTCACCTGCCGGGCGTTCATTTTCCGATGGCGTAAAATCGATCGGTTCATCCAAGGTTGTTAAATCCATACATCTGAAGTTTGTTACAAATATAAGTTAAGTTGGTTAATTGGCGACCTGACAAAGCATCCGAGGCATATCTTCGCGCCATGCAAGCCACTTATTTGCTCCATGGCTGCCCGATTTTTATTGAGCCGCTGGAAACCACGCTGCCCGAATGGTTGCAAACCCGTGTGTATTCCAACGTCCTGATTATTGCCGACGAACATACGCATCAATTTTGTCTGCCCATCATCAACCGACTTCAATTACCCGTCGTGCCGACGCTTTGTGTAATTCCCGCCGGGGAGTCCTTTAAAGACCTAGACACTTGCGCCCTCATCTGGCGAGCAATGGAAAATGCCGGCCTCGACCGCAAAGCCCTCGTGATCAACCTGGGCGGCGGCGTCATCGGCGATATGGGCGGGTTTTGTGCCGCAACCTGGAAACGCGGCATCGATTTTATTCAGATACCCACTACCCTGCTTTCCATGACCGATGCCGCCATCGGTGGAAAAGTGGGCATCGATTTTCATGCGCTAAAAAATGTGATTGGGCTGATCCGGCAGCCGGCAGGCGTTTTTATCGATCCGGTTTTCCTGCATACCCTGCCCCAACGCGAGTTACACAGCGGGATGGCGGAAATCGTTAAACACGCCGCAATCAGCCACGAACTCGACAGACCATGGGTTCACCAACTTCCGCATACGCCCGATTGGTTCGAAACCCTGCGCGCGTCGGTTGGCATCAAGGTTCGAATTGTGGAGGAAGACCCCCATGAAAGCGGCTTGCGCATGCTGCTTAATTTCGGGCACACCATCGGCCACGCCCTGGAAAGTTACTATTTGCATACCCCTAGCCCCTTCACCCATGGCGAAGCCATAACAATCGGCATGATCTGTGAACAATACCTTCAACCCGCGCAAAATCTCCATGCCAACCTGCTGAAAAAACAGCTCATGTCTATTTTCAAATTGGATCCAATTCCATTGCAAGCCGTTTCCTCCTTGTGGATGCTGATGCAACAGGATAAAAAAAATGCGTCGGGCAAAGTACGTATCGCTTTACCTGACGCCCTTCCGTTCACGATGCAGGTGTTGGAAATAACCCAAGCCGACCTGGAACGAAGTTTATTGCATTTCAATAAGTAGCACCCTTTCCCTGCACCGCTTCAAAGGGGGATGTGTGGGGTACGGAGGCGGCGCCACCGTTGGGGTGTGGGGTATTTTCAACTACACACAGAATAGACAGGTTAGCCTAAAGTGAGTTTTAAGAGAAAACGCTTCTTTCTGCGGGAAATCAGCAACCCTTACTCCAAGCCCTTGGGTTTTTTCAAGGTAAACACCCTCGAAATATTGAAGCCGAAGCGAATGCCGCTCAGCATATTCCCGTCGGCGCCTTCGTAGAACCAGGGTTCCGTGGTTTCCGTAATGAAACCTTTGTAATTCATATCCGCCGAATTGGTGAAATGCAATTGGAATACGTGACCACCAGTTTCAATATCAAACCCTACGGATAAGCAGTTGGTGTAATCCGTTACAATCTGTCCTTCTGGAACGTAATAGTATTCAATGTTGAACGCCACCCGTTTGGTGAGTTTAAAACGCCCAGCGATTCCGGCAGCAAATACATCATTTTTGTCGTCGGGGGTGGTAGTCAGGTTGCGATGCACCAGTGTCGGCATGAGTTGAAGCGATAATCGTTCTCCAAATTTGCGACCGATGAGCAGCTGATGGGTATAAAACAAGCGATCCGAAAAATGATTTTCGCGCGTTTGGTCGGCAAATTTCACCGATTTGATCTGCACATCCGTCAAATAAGAGAGTGTGATGGGCATATTTCTTGCGCCGGTGGATTGGCGCAGAATTTTGAATTTCGCAAATCCATCAAACATTTTTTCCCGCGTGCTGCGGCCGACACCGATCATCAGCCGGTCGTTGATTCCATAATCCAGGCCAAAACGGATGCTTGCGCCGTCGAGCCCGAACAGGTCGTAAATCCCTTGACGCAAAGGGGTGAAACGGTGTGAAATTTTAAAGTCGAGAACGCCGGCCGCGGTGTTTTCGATGGAATGGCCATTTACTACGCGGTTCGTTTTGAAACTGGCGGTGGCGTAGTCGATGGTTTTGTCTTCACCCAGGAGCGATAACAGGTCGTCTTGAGCAACCAGGCTAACTGGGATCAGGAAGGCAAGCAGCAAGTAGATTTTTTTCATAGGAGATAGGTTGAAAGAAAGAGGAGGTTGTCTCATCGCTTTTGAGACAGCCTCCTCGTTTTTTTTAATTCATCGGTTTCAAAGGCGCGTCGATCAAAATTTTGACATCATGCGCTACTTTGTCGCTCACCAGCGATGGGATGTCGATATTATAATCCGCCAAATTCAACGTAAATCCGGCATTGATTTTGATCATTCCCCCACCCACTGTTATGGCGCCGTTGGTTGTAACATCTTTGGTTACGCCATGCACACTCATTTTACCTGTCACTACGGCATTGTAGGTTCCATCTTTTGTCAGGTTCACTTCCTGCAGGTTAGTGATTTTACCCGTAAACGTTGCTTTGGGGTATTTGGAAGATTCTACGTAATTCTCATTAAAATGTTCGCCCATCAATGTTTTTTCAAACGTAAATGATTTGAACAACACGGCCCATTGCATGGCGCCGTCTGTGGTTTTGAGCACGCAGGTAGCCGTTTTCGACAATGCTTCGATTTTTTCCGGCGAATTGGCGGCCGTGGCATCGAACTTGATTTTGCCGTCGCGCGTGAAGAAGTTTTGGGCTGAGAGGTTAGCAGCCATTGTAACGGATGCAAATAAAACCAGCATCAATTTTTTCATAGTGGATCAAATTTTTATACCCTGTTGAGGGTTTGGATGGTGAATTGATTTTTAAATTATTTCTTGGCTTCAACGCAATTGTTCAGCACCACATCCAGGTTAAACCCGCTGCAAGTGCCTTTGAATGCGACCGTTTCGCCAACCGGGAATTCGGTGCGTGCATGAGCCGAAGTTTTTGAAAGTTCGCAACGTACCACGAAACCATTCGGATCGCCGGTTTCCAGGCTCACTTTTACGGTGCCTTCGTCGTTCAGCACTTCCTGTACTTTGCCGCTCACGCCGATCACTTTTTCAAAATATTTGCTATTGGCCTGGGCTTCGTCGGTTTTGTATTCGTTGAACAAGGCAGTAGCGTCGACCACGATATCCGACTTGGCATTGGTGAGATCGAGTGCGGGTTTATTCCAAAGATAATACCCTACGCCTGCGCCGACAGCGGCCAGCACGACAAGTGCGATCAGTATTTTTTTCATTGTTTTCAATGATGTTTGGTGAAAAGCTACTTTTTTTCAATGTTGTTTCAGGAGTTTGGAGTTGTAATCCGCATGGCATGTTTGATTTACCCATGTTGCAAATTACATTCCCAGAATTCAGCGAAATCCGCGTAATCCCTAAAATCCGCGATTAATTATTGGGAGCGCCGGCGTTTATCCACGCTTCAATTATTGATACATTGCAGGTTGATAACTTTCCGGTAGGCGGCATGATGCTGCCGATACCATTCACTCGTTCAGCGATAGAAACGGTGTACAGCACTACGTCATTGTATGTATCAAAAGGCGTGCTTTCCTGTTCTCCACCCGGCGTGTGGCAACTGATACATTGCTGTTGGATCAAAGGCGCAATATCGTTGGCGTAACTGACCGCCGTTGTATCACATTCAGATACGCCATATTGTTCAAGTTCATTGTCGTAATAGCATGCAGATTGTGAAAAAACAACCAATAACGTGGTTACGACGGCAGCAAAAAAGATTTTTTTCATAACGGAATTTGCAACAGATGTTTTAGTTTGGATGGCGAAAATAAGCACACGTTTAACGGAAAGACTGCTTTTGGGGCAAAAAATCATCAACTGTATATCCTTGTCAAAGAAGTGTTAATGTGCATTCAGTTTTCCGGCGCGCCATTGTTGACCCAAATGCGCACTTTTGCCAGTGAACAATCGTCGAGCCGGGCGCCGCCTTTAGGCATCCAGTTCGACGCCTGAATTAATGAGTTGTACAGTTTCCCGTTCAAAGCAACCGCCTTGATTTCGGCATAAGTGGTAAGTTTGAGTCCGCCTTGCGGATTGGCGCCGCTATGGCAACCTTTACATTTGTTTTGAACCAACGGCACCACAAAAGTGCCATACTGGGAGCCGTTTAAGGTATCGCAAACGCCAAAACTTTCGTCGCATGAATTGTTCTGTGCACCCTGGCTAATCCACGTTTTTATCAGATTAATTTGTTCTGAAGTAAAGGCGGGTTTACCTTGCGGCATGCGGTCTTCCAGGTCAGTTTCCTGCAATGATTTGATCAATTTGTTTTCACCCCAGTTGGTGTCTGTGATGTGGCCCACGGTGCTCATTACACTTTCGTAGGAAACAAGTACAATGTCTTCTGCCTGGTCGGTGGCATTGTGACAGCCGGATTCCGTGCAATTTGAAACCAGCAAGGGCAACACCGCATTTTGAAAATAAATCGAATCAGGATCGCACGCGCCTCCACCTGGGGGATTGGGATCCGGATCCACTTCAAAAAAAGGATTGTGTTTGCATGAAAAAATAATACTACCAAAAAGAAGCAAAATGAGAACTGGAATTGAAAAATGCTGTTTCATATCATCGAATATTAAGGTGGCGCAATTTTGAATTGCGGCATTTCAAACGCAAATCTTCTGGAATACATTCAAACCAATCCTTATTAATTTACTGAACGGGAAAAAAACACCGCTGAACATGGAACAAACAGGTTGGAAACGCTGGCTTCGCAGGATCGGACTCGGAGGCTTTTTATTCTTTTTCATCAAAGGACTGGTGTGGCTGGCGGTATTTTTCGGCGCATTTAAAGCCTGTACGTAAGCACGGGCGGGCCAGGTAGCACGGGCCAGGTAGCACGGGCTTCAGCCCGTCGGTAATTCGACCTTCAGGTCGACGTAAAACGCTAACCAAAGGCAAATTCAAGCCAAACCCTCCGTTCCCCAACACGCATCTTTTTAAAACCCGCTTTCAAAACAAAAAGTTTTTCTATCTTTGCGGGTTACTATCCATCCTGGTATTTTTGAATGGCAAAGAAATCAACAAAGCAGCCAACGGCTGCTGAATCCCCGCTCGCAGACGAACTGGAAACACCCGGAACGATACCACCGGAACAGTTGGAAGCCGACCTGGTCGACCCTTCCATGATCACCATCAAAGGCGCCCGGACGAACAACTTGCGCAACGTCGATCTGCGCATTCCCAAAAACCAGCTCGTAGTGGTGACCGGCGTCAGCGGCTCCGGCAAATCGAGCATCACGATGGATACCCTGTATGCTGAAGGCCAGCGCAGGTATGTAGAAAGCCTTTCGAGTTACGCCCGGCAGTTCCTGGGGCGTATGAAAAAACCGGATGTCGATTTTATCAGGGGCATTTGTCCGGCAATCGCTATTGAACAACGGGTAACCACCGGCAACACCCGTTCCACTGTTGGCAGCATGACCGAAGTGTACGATTTCCTCCGCCTGCTGTTTGCCCGGATTGGAAAGTTCTACTCCCCTGTTTCCGGCCGGGTCGTTCAAAAACACGAAGTGTCGGATGTGGTGGATTATTTGCGCCAATTGCCCGATGGCTCCCGTGGACTGATCCTCATTCCATTCAGTAAAAAATACCGGGAACGCCCCATTGAACAAGAGTTGAACATTTTGTTGCAAAAAGGTTATGCGCGCCTGTGGTGGAAAATGGAAATGCAACGCATCGAGGATATACTGGCCGATACCGACATGTTAAACGATCCCGCTTTGCGCGACGATGCCCACATACTCATGGACCGCTTTGCGCTGCCCATGACCGAAGAAAGCGACTGGATGCGCCTGGCCGACTCCATCAACGCCTCTTTTTATGAAAGCGAAGGCGAATGTCATGTGCAACTGGTAAGCAGCCAGGATGCCAAACAGCCCGAACCCGCCATTTTCAACAACCGCTTCGAACTCGATGGCATCGTGTTCCCTGAACCAACCCCGCAACTGTTTAACTACAACAACCCCTACGGCACCTGCCCCACCTGTGAAGGCTACGGCCGCATACTCGGTATCGACCCCGACAAAGTGGTGCCTGATAAAACCAAATCGGTGTTCGACGGCGCTATCGCTTGCTGGAAAGGCGAGAAATACGGCGAATGGCTCGACGCGTTTATCCGCAGCGCACACCAGGTTGATTTTCCAGTGCACACACCCTACGAGGCATTGACCAAAGAACAGATCAAGCTGCTCTGGACGGGCAACCAATACTTCGAAGGCATCGACGCGTTTTTTAAGGAACTGGAAAGCAAAACCTATAAAATCCAGAACCGGGTTACGCTCGCGCGCTACCGCGGGCGCACCACTTGTACCACCTGCGAAGGCGGACGCCTGCGCCAGGAAGCCCTGTGTGTAAAAATAGCCGGAAAGAATATCTCCGAACTGACCGGCATACCTATTGATCAGGTGCTGCAATTCACCCGGAATTTGGATCAAATCATTTCCGAACACGACCGGCAAATAGCCCGTCGCCTGTTGCTGGAAGTAAACAACCGCCTGCAATTCATGGTGGATCTTGGCCTGGGCTACCTCACGCTCGACCGCATTTCGAATACCCTCTCAGGCGGCGAAACCCAACGCATCCACCTCACCCGTACCCTGGGCAGCAACCTGACCGCTTCCATGTACCTGCTCGACGAACCCTCCGTTGGCCTGCACCCCAGGGATACCGGGCGCCTGGTCAACGTATTAAAAGACCTGCGCAACCTGGGCAATACCGTGGTGGTGGTGGAACACGAAGAAGAAGTGATCCGCAACGCCGATTACCTGGTGGACATGGGTCCTGAAGCTGGGGTTAATGGCGGCCATGTGGTATATGCCGGGCCTTACAAAGACATCGACCAAGCGGCGCCTGAAAGCCTGACCACCAAATATCTGCGCGGCGAAATGTCGATTGAGACACCCGCTTTTCGCAGGCCCGCCAAAGAATTTATCACCATCAAAGGCGCCCGGCAACACAACCTGAAAAACATCCACATCCGACTACCCCTTCACTGCCTGAGTGTGGTAAGCGGCGTTTCCGGATCCGGTAAAACCACCCTGGTGCGCGATATCCTGTACCCAGCCATTTCCGCGCATTTGCCCGAAAACGCGGGTAAACAACCCGGCCTGTTCGACGGCCTGGAAGGCAATGTAAAAAAAATCACCCGGGTGGAATTTATCAACCAAAGTCCGATCGGAAAAAGCAGCCGTTCCAACCCGGTCACCTACGTCAAGGCTTTTGATTTTATCCGCGACCTGTTTTCTTCTCAACAACTTTCCAAAATCAGAGGATACCAGCCAAAACATTTCAGTTTCAACGTAGAAGGCGGCAGATGCGAAGCATGCAAGGGAGAAGGCGAACAAATTGTGGAAATGCAGTTCCTCGCCGATGTACATCTCGAGTGCGAAGAATGCAAGGGCCGCCGCTTCCGGTCGGAAATCCTGGAAGTGGAATACAAAGGGAAAAACATCTTCGATGTGTTGAACCTCAGCGTGGAAGAAGCGCTCGATTTTTTCCAGGGAAACAAAGAAATCATCGACCGTATCAAACCGCTGAATGATGTCGGACTGGGCTATGTACAACTCGGCCAGTCGTCGAGCACCCTTTCCGGCGGCGAGGCGCAGCGGGTTAAACTCGCGTCTTTCCTGATCCGCGACAACAACGCCGGCCATATCTTTTTCATCTTCGACGAACCCACCACGGGCCTGCACTTTCACGACATCCACAAGTTGCTCAAAGCCATCAACGCGCTGGTGGAAAAAGGCCACAGCGTCTTGGTGGTGGAGCACAACCTGGAAGTGATCAAATCGGCCGACTGGGTGATCGACCTGGGCCCCGAAGGCGGCCAGGAAGGCGGCCACCTGGTTTTTGAAGGAACGCCCGAAGGCCTGGTGAACGAGCCACGGAGTTATACGGGGAAGTATTTGAAGGAGTTGGGGAAGTTGTAAAAAAAATTCCCTGTACCTAGCAAACCTACGTACAGGGAATTAAAGGGAATTTGCGCAAGTTTAGTTTGGAAGCCCCGGCATCGGTGGCCCGTCATTCAGGTACCTTCCGAACTTGTCTTCCAATTCTTTTCTCAATGCCTCGTCTTTCATATCGATCGCCATCCGGATCAGGTTGCCGGCCGTAGTCAGGGTAAACTGCTCTTCCTGCTGGTATCCTTTGCGGAAGGCCGGTGAAAGCGATTCGAAATAGATCATTTTTTCTTCCATCGTTTGTGCGATCATACGCGCTCTTTCCGCTGCCTTCTGATTGGCGCCGCAACGCACATACACGTCGGTCATGAACGAGGTAAATTGATCGTAAGGGAAATTGTATTGCGGGAACACGGCGAAGTATTTATCCACCAATGCTTCTGCTTTGTCTTTTTTCCCTTCCAATACCAGCTGGCGTGCAATGCGGATCATCGAAACGCGCATGGTTTGCAAACTTGGCATGTAGGCCTTATCCACATGGGCTCGGTGGGTGTCGAAATTGCCCCACTTCCAACTTTCCATGATGTTTTTATAGGCTGTTTCCGAGTTCACAGTGCCTGAGCCGATGATACCATAGGCATCCTGGTTGCTTTTATTGCGTTTCGGCACCAATTGCAAGCTCAAACCTTCCAACTGGAGGTAATCTTCAAAGCCAAGCAATTTATCTTCCCGGCAGGTAACCGCCCAATAGATCGGCCGTTTGCCAATGTTGGAAGCTACGATGTCCAGGATTGCCAATTCGTCTTTGATGATGTATTTTTTATCGCGGCCGAGGTCGATACGAATGGTATCCACCAAAGTCGAATCGGTGGCCGACACCATTTTATTGTTGATAAAATCCTGTTTGTTAACCGGAATAAACATTTTCCGGGTAGGCAGGTAGGTATCAAAATCGCGGCCGCCTCCGGATGGCTGCTTGTGGTCTTCAGACAGGAATTTCAGTACCTGTCGCAAATCCATTTCCCGTTCTCCGGCTGGCGCCGCATACGGAATTTGCACCCGTTTGTAACCGCGTATTTTATCTTCAGGCATACTCATGGCAATCGCCGGCGAGTCGTTCACCGCCCGGCGTAATTGGTTGATATACCAGTCAACAGCAATCAAAGACAGGTTGACAACCCGCACATCCGTACGAATACCTTCTACTTCCTGGCAATACCAGAGCGGGTAGGTATCGTTGTCGCCGTAAGTGAATATGATGGCGTTGGGTGCACAGGAATTGAGGAAGTTGCTGGCATAATCACGGCTGGCAAAGTGGGAGGCCCGTGAGTGGTCGTCCCAGTTTTGAGTAACCATCAGCAGTGGCGCGCTCAAACAGAGCACCGTAGCAACCGGCGCTGCAATCCCTTTAAGCGATTTTGCCAACAATTCATAAATAGCCAACACGCTTAAACCGATCCAGATGCAATAGGTAAACAAGGAACCAGCCAGTACGTAGTCGCGTTCGCGGGGTTCGTTCGGCGGCTGGTTGGAATAAACGATGATACCCAACCCCGTAATGATGAACAGCGCCATAATCGCTGAAAACTCGCGCGGACGGCGGCGGTAGTGGAAGAATAAGCCAATGAGCCCCAGAAAGAATGGAATCATGTAATACTTGTTCTTGGCCTGGTTGTTTTTTTCATCGGAGGGCAGCTTGTCCAGGTTGCCCAAACGGCCTTCATCGATGAAATCGATACCGGAAATCCAGTTTCCAGAGCTTGGATCCCAGGCGTAATAACCCTGGTCGCCATTTTGCCGGCCGGAGAAATTCCACATGAAATAACGCCAGTACATCCAACCCACCTGATATTTCCAGAAAAATTCTACGTTATCGGAGAAAGTCGGCTCGCCTTTTTCTTTGTCGATCCATTGGCGATAAAGCCGTGGGCGGCCTTGTGAATAATCACCCATACGTGGGAACAACACATTATCGGCCGGATCGTATTTGTAATCCACTTTTTCATCGACAATTGCGTAACGATCGCCCACGCGACCATAACGTTCTTCGGTGACCATTCCTACCGGTTGGGCATCGAAATTAGGGCCGCGCAGCAGGGGGCGTTCGCCGTATTGTTCGCGGTTAAGGTATGGCAACAAACGAATCGGATCGGAAGGGTCGTTCATGTTGATCGGAGTATTCGCTGCGGCACGGATGATTACCATACCATAAGAGAAATAACCGATAACAACTACGGTAAGCGCCACAACGATGCGTTGCAAAAGCCCATTTCCGGTGCGCTGCGCGTAGTTCAGACCAAACCAGATAGCGCCTCCAAAAAGCAATAATACCGGAATGATCCCAGAATAAAACGGCATGCCCAGGCTGTTTACGACGAACTTATCGAAACTAGCCCACATAGTCGGTATGCCTGCGATAATCAGTTTTTGAATGGCGACCAGGAAAAAAACCCCAATGCCGGCAGCAATCAAAGTGCCGGTCACGGTTGTTTTCTGAAATTTTTTGAAGTAGTACAACATGGCCAATGCCGGGAAGGTCAGCAAGCTCAACAAGTGAACGCCGATCGATAAGGCGATGACAAAAAAGGTAAACACCAGCCAGCGATCCGACTCCGAGTTGTCGGGCAGGTTATACCATTTTAAGGTCGACCAAAGGGTCATGGCCGTAAAAAACGTTGACATGGCATACACCTCGCCTTCCACTGCTGAAAACCAAATAGAAGAGGTAAAGGCAGAAGCCAAGCCGGCTACAACACCTGCGCCCACTACGGCCCATGCTGCGCCGCCTGCAGGTTCTTCGCCGCGTTCGCCAATTGCCAGGCGACCTAAAATGGACGTACTCCAGCAAACAAACATGGCCATAAACGCTGTACTGATTGCCGAAAGCAGGTTCACGCTATAGGCAATCGTAGCAGGATCGCTGGAAACCATAGAGCCGAACCAGGCAAACATGCGGCCAATCAGCAAAAACACAGGCGCGCCGGGTGGGTGAACGACTTGGAGTTTGTAGGCCCCGGAAATGAATTCACCGCAATCCCACAGGCTACCTGTAGGTTCGGCTGCTAAACCAAGCACAATTGCAGCGATGGCAAAAGTGAGCCATCCTGCGGCGTTGTTCAACGTTTTAAAGGAGAAGTTCATATGTTTTTATATGTGCAAAAAGACGCCCCGAAGCTGAGGCGTCTTGTAATGACAGCGCAAAACTAAAAAAGTTTCGTCATTTGGGTCACCCGACATTCATTCCGGGCATTTTACAAAATGCCCGGAATGATCTATGATTCAGGAATCAGAGGCCGAGTTTTTTCTTTACCAGGGCAGTCACATCGTCGCTTTCCGCAGCAAACAACATTGCGCCTGAGCTGGTATCAAATATCATGAGGTATTGATTTTCTGTGGCTACCGCTTTGATAGCGTCGTTGATCTTGGTCAGGATGGGCGACAACAATTCTTCGCGCTTCTGAGTCACCATTTGTTGTGCATCCTGCTCGAATTTTTGAATGGCTTCCTGCTCTTTTTGTAATTCAGCTTCGCGGGTTTGAGCCTGGATCGGAGTAAGCAAGCCCGACTGGTATTTTGTTTGGAAGTCAGTTACCGCCGCTTGAAATGCTTTGGTCAGCGAATCGTCTTTGGCGGTGAGTTTATCGGCAAAAACCTTCAGGTTATCATTTGCGGTTTTGGTGTCGGGCAACATTTCCAACAGGTTGCCGAGGTTCATGTGGCCGTATTTCGGTGCGTTTTGTGCAAAAGTTGAAGTTGTGCCAAGGAGCAACATCAATAAAAAAAACAAGGACGTTTTGTTCAACATTAGTGGAGTGTGTTTAAAAGTAACAATTTGCAGGAACAAAGGTAACAATTACTACCGTTTGGCTGTTCCATTAGAGTTTAGCTGAATCATTTTTGACGATAAAATGAAACGCTTTTTCAATTTAAACGCAAAAAAGCAGGCGCGTCAAAAATCTATTTGTTAAAAATCGGTTAAGTATCTGCGCGCTTTCGGGACGAACCGCGTTGTTTAAACGTTCATTCGGCGTACCTTTGTTTTTTACAGTTTCAACCGCGATATAACGATGACGAAACATTTTCTGCTCCTTGCCCTTGTATGCGTATGCGCAGTACGCGCTCAGGCGCAGGAGTCTTCTGGGAGTCAATTAATTCAATTTTCGGGGATGGTTTTCACCGAAGTTGACGGCCGTTTGGCTCCTGTACCTTATGCGACAGTGGCTATTCCACAAAAACACAGGGGCACTTATTCCGACTATCGCGGCTTCTTTTCAATCGTGGTAGAAAAAGGCGACAAGGTGCGATTTACCTGTATCGGCCTCGAGCCCGTCACCATTCAAGTGCCGGACACCCTGACGCAGGATCGTTACTCCATCATTCAATTAATGACCCAGGATACTTTCAACCTTCCAGAGTTGGTCATTTTCCCCTGGCCGTCCAAGGAGCATTTCAAAATTGAGTTTCTCAAAATGGACGTAACCCCCGAACTTCAGCGCCGCGCCGTGGAAAACCTGGCCAACGAATACCTGGCAGAAGCGCGTAAAAACCCCGATATTGTGCCATACGGCGGTCGCGAAAGCGCTAATTTTTACCTGCGCCAACAATCACGCGAATATGTGTACATCGGCCAAACGCCACCCATGAATATCTTTAGTCCGCTCGCCTGGGGGCAATTTTTTAAAGCCTGGAAAGACGGAAAATTCAAAAAACAAAAAAACAATTAGGCTTAGCAGGTTTTGATTGGGTGAGCCGGTATGCATGCTTCCAATAAAGTGCCATGATTTTCAACTCGCTCACTTTTTTGGTTTTTATTACCCTTTTTTTTCCACTGTATTTCGGTACCAAGGGGCGTTTGAGGATATGGGGCAGTCTGCTTGCAAGCTACCTGTTTTACGGTTGGTGGGATTGGCGATTTTTGTCCCTGATCCTGTTTTCCACGATCATGGATTGGTGGTTCGGGATGTGGATCAGCTACCTCGACAATCCGGCGGATGTACGCGCTCAAAGTGCAAGGGGTAGCCGAACGCTGCAATTTTTCAGTGCAATCACCTCCAAAATCAGTAGCCTGGGCTGGAATCGTAAGTCGGTGCTGGTGCTGAGCATGGTTATGAACCTGGGCTTTTTGGGCGTTTTTAAATATTTCAATTTTTTTGCCGAGAATTTTGCCAACCTGATCCGGGCCCTCGGCTTGACGCCCTCCTGGACAACCCTTCACATCATTTTGCCGGTCGGCATTTCATTTTACACCTTTCAGAGCATGTCGTACACCATCGACGTGTACCGCAAGCAACTGAACTGGGAGCCTTCCCTGTTAAAATTTGCCACATTTATCGCCTTGTTTCCGCAATTAGTGGCTGGGCCCATCGTACGCGCCTCCGATTTTTTACATCAAATGCAAACGGATAAAAAATTTGAGTGGCAACGTTTTAATTCAGGTTTGGGTAGGGTTTTGTGGGGCTTTTTTAAAAAAGTAGCCGTTGCCGATTCGCTCGCACCGTTTGTGGATCAGTGTTTCAACGCCCCTGAAACATTCGGCTCCCTGCATCTTTTGTTCGGTGTGACTTTTTACGCATTTCAAATCTATTGCGATTTTTCAGGGTATTCCGACATTGCCATTGGCCTTGCCCGTATCATGGGTTACGATTTTCCCGAAAACTTCAGAACGCCGTATTTCTCCAGAAGTTTCAGCGAGTTTTGGCAACGTTGGCATATTTCTCTGTCCACCTGGCTGCGCGATTACTTATATATCCCCCTTGGAGGAAACCGGCAAGGGAAATGGGCAACCTACCGCAACAACATGCTCACCATGCTCATCGGCGGCCTTTGGCACGGTGCGAACTGGGCGTTTGTATTTTGGGGGTTTTTACACGGCTTTTACCTGATTTTACAACGCGCAGTGGCCCCAGTTTGGCGCAAGGGATGCAACCTGTTTAGCATACCGACAGTCATTTCTTCCTCAGTGGAAATGGGGTTGGTTTTCACGCTGACACTCCTGGCCTGGGTCTTTTTTAGAAGCGGCAGCATTGGATTGGCGGGAGGCGACAGCTTCAGCGTCGCAGGGGCTATTTTGAAGGGAATCGGCTCGCTCGAAGGCCTGCAATTTTCTGCGATCGTGAACAAATTCCAAGCCATCAAAGGCATCTTGCTCATCGGACTGTTACTCCTGGTGGAAATCAGCAATCAAAAGTTTCGCTGGAATACCTTGCAGGTGAAATTTCCGGCCTTACGCATCATCATGTTTGCAACTCTACTCTGGTTGATCGCTTTTTTAGGTAGTTTTGGATCGAATGCGTTTATTTACTTCCAATTTTGATCGCGGATTTTTGGGATTAAGGGATTTCGCGGAATTGGATTTGAGGGATTAAGAGATTTCGCGGAATTAGATTTGAGGGATTTTTGGGGATCGGGAAAGGTTTTGAAGAATTTTTCAATCCTTGCAAGTTTTCAACCGTTCTCTTGCCGTTGTCTTTTCGAGGCGAAGCCGTTGTCTTTTCGAGGCGAAGCCGAGAAACCAATATACTTAACTTAAAAACAAGACCAACATTTATGCACAGGTTCTTTCCCTTGCTCTATCATATTCCGGCTGGGTCAAGTTGGGTGATGGTTGTATGGCTCTGCTTGTGGCGCCTCAACGGCGCCTGTCAGCCACTGGAGTATACCGTTTCGCCGACATACGAGGATGAAACAATGAAACTCCGGATCACTGTGCAATTTGATGGCACACACACTGGTAAAAGTTACCTGAATTATCAAAGCAATCAATTCGGCGTTGATGGTCAGATGGACTTCATTAGTTTTCCGGATCAAATGCCCGGCGTTTCTATTTTCAAGGAACCCGACAGCAACCGGTTTGTCGTTATCCATGCGCCTGATGCACGTGTACAGGCCACCTACTTGCTGACTGATTTGCAAGGCAAAATGCCTTTTTATAATTATTGCTGTTTCAACCCCATCATCAAACCGACCTATTTTCACGTGCAGGCGGGTCATTTATTGGCAACCCCCAGTCATTATTGGGATGGGCCGGATGATATCCAGACGGTGCACTTCAATATGGAAAACTTCCCGCCCGAATGGGTGCTCCACAGCAGCTTTGGAAAAGGCCCGAAACAACATGTTGCACTGAGAAACGCCCAACTCGGGTATGCCATCTTTGTCGGCGGCGATTTCAGGCGATACGCCTTTAAAGTAGCCAACCAGCCGGTGTATTTCGTGACCCGCGGTGAGTGGACGCAGTTTACCGATGATACACTGCGCAATTTATTGCAAAAAACGGTGGAAGGACATCGCGTTTTCTGGCAGGATTTTTCCGACACCCTGTACAGTGTTACCTTTTTACCGATCGACGACGCGCCCTGGTCCGACAAAGCCAAATCGGCAAGTTGCGGCGGCTCCGGCCTTACCAACAGCTTCATGTCGTTTGCCACCAACAACCCCGGTATTGACTACGATTACATTCGTTATGTTTACGTACACGAACTGATGCACCGCTGGATCGGCATCAAAATTGAAAATGCCAATGAAGAAAAACAGTATTGGTTCAGCGAAGGATTTACAGAATACTTCACCCTCAAAAACAGCCTTAGATATGGGTTCATCGATGTGAATAAATTCCTCCAGCAACTCAACGACGACTTCATGGCCGAACACTACAGTTCCACCACCAAACTTTTTCCAAACGATTCTTTGAATTATGAACGTTTTTGGAACGGCGGCCGTGATTGGGAGAAACTGCCTTACCGGCGGGGCTGCATCTATGCATTTCACCTGGATAATTATATCCGCAAAAAGAGCAAAGGCGCTCAAAATCTGGACATGATGATGCGCCAAATCCTCAAAGCCGTACAAGCTAACCCGAATCAAAAACTCGACCACCTTTTTTTTACAAGAATGGTGCGCCAATCGGCAGGTAAAAAAGGAGTGCTGGATTTCCAGAAGTTTATTGAAAAAGGCATCCCCATCGATTTTGCTCAAGCGCCGCTGCCCATCGGCTTGAACCTTGAAGTGGTGGATATGCCTAAAATCAACAAATTTGAACCTCCCGGCAAAACCAAACCCGAAATCGTCAAAAACATACCACAGTTCCGACGTAATCCAAATATATCGGAGCAAGCGCTTAAAGCAGCGCTGCTGCAATAGCATAAACTTTTTAATTGAAATGAACCATCTTCGTTGGTATGCCGCTTTAGTTGTTCTTTTTTTCGCAGGCGACCACCTGGGAGGCCTGGCTTTGCAACATACCGCTGACCAAAGCCTTTTTCGCTACGGGCGCCAGTATGCCGGCCAAGCGTCTGCCGATGTGTTGTTAATCGGCAACTCCCGCGGACTGGCGCTTTATCAGCCCTATATCGAACAAATTACCGGGCTAAAAACATTCAACATGAGCTACAACGGCCTGCCCGCCGATGCAGCTACGGCGCTCGCGCTCGACTACCTGGATCGCTATCCAAACCTGCAGAAGATTATCATTGATGTCACCCTTTGCGATCGTGAAAACGATGCGTTATTGGCCGGTTTTTTAACCTATGCGAAGCATTCGGATCGGCTGAATCATTTAATCAAGGATAAAATTCCCTCCTCATGGTGGGGTGCGCAAGTATCGCATCTGTTCCGGTTCAATCATGAAATATATCAGCGGGCACTCTATTACCGAAACCGCAGCGATGAAGACTGGTTGCTCGACCGGGTTATTTCACCGGAACTGGCTGCCACTGCAGGCGAACACAACTACGACCTGGATGTCAGCAAATACCTCATTGAGCAACTCCACACCCTCGTTGATTCAGCCAAAGCCAAAGGCATCGGGGTTACGTTGTTAATCGGCCCATATTTCCCCGGTTTTCAAGTCAATAACCTCGATGCCTTGAAAGACGACATCGAAAAAACGATAGGGACGCCGGTGAAAGATTACCGCTTTGCATTGAGTAACCCGGCTTATTTCGGCGACTTTATGCACCCTAACAAATCAGGCAGTATGGCTTTCATAGATTTTTTAAAACGTGATGGTGTTTTTGACTAGAAAATGGCAAGCGCAGGGGGGATACTTAGAGGCTGTTTAAAGTTTTTTGATGGCGTGATTTTGGTAGGATTTTCGAGCGAAAGAAGGCAAATTTTGCAGCCATAGCCATAGCCTACGGCGAAAAATTTAACGAACTTGAAGCCGAAAAGACAACAAAATCACCCATTAAAAAAACTTTAATCAGCCTCTTAATATCTTTGTACCTCATTTTCACCAATTAATTTGAATCATGCACTTTAAATCTATCATCATATTGGCGCTACTCGTGAGCGCTCAGCACATGTTCGCACAGGGAATAGATGAAAAAAAACTGCGCAAACACGTTACATACCTTGCCTCGGATAAACTGAAAGGCCGCGGCACCGGCACTCCTGAAGAAAAAATGGCGGCTGAATACATCGCCAAACAATTTAAAAAAATCGGGCTGCAACCCAAAGGCGATAAAGGCACTTACCTGCACCAGTTTAAATTCAAAAAAAGCTCCGACCCGCACGGCGGCGTGGATGAAAACGCTCCGCAAGTTTCCAGCAACAATGTAGCTGCCTACTTGGATAACGGTGCAGAGTATACCATCATCATCGGCGCCCACTACGACCACCTGGGCCTTGGGCACGACCATAATTCACTCGACGCTAACCCGACCGGAAAAATCCACAATGGCGCCGACGATAATGCAAGCGGCACGTCGGGCGTCATTGAACTGGCTCGTTATTTTGCGAAAAATGACGTAAAAGAAGCCCACAACTTCCTTTTTCTCTGTTTTTCAGGCGAAGAACTTGGCTTGATTGGCTCCAAAAAATATGCTGAATATCCTACCATCGACCTGGGCAAAGTGAGTTTCATGGTCAATATGGACATGATCGGAAGGTTGAATGCAGAAAAGAAACTGGTGGTCGGAGGCGTCGGTACTGCGCCCGATTTCGTACCGCTTTTGAAAAGCCTGAGCAGCAACGACCTGAGTATTAAACTCGATAGCGCAGGCATCGGCCCCAGCGACCATACTTCCTTTTACCTGAAAAACATCCCTGTCATGTTTTTCTTTACCGGCCAACATTCCGACTACCACAAACCAAGCGACGATGTGGAGCTGGTGAATTTCAGCGGTACAAAACTGGTGCTCGATTTTGCCGTCAAGGTGATCAACAACCTCGACAAACAACCAAAGCTTAAATTCCAGGAAACAAAATCGAACGAGGAAAACACACCGCGGTTCAAAGTAACCCTCGGTATCATGCCTGACTACACCTTTGAAGGTGAAGGCGTGCGTGTCGACGGTGTTACCGACGGCAAACCGGCTGCCACTGCTGGCGTTCAAAAAAATGACGTAATCATTGGGCTAGGTGATTTTGAAGTCAAAACCATCAAAGATTACATGAAAGCGCTGGCAGCGTATAAAAAAGGCGATTCTGCCAAGGTAAAGGTGAAACGAGGCGCAGATGTTAAAACCCTCGATGCCACGTTTTGAATTTTTCTGGAAATTAGAAATTGGAAATTTCCAATTTCTAATTTCCAACCTACTTGGGGGCTACAACGGTAATGCAGAATACCGCTCAATAAACGCCTTCAATTCATCTACCATGGCCGGCGAACCAACGGCGATGGTAGAACGCTGGTGCAATTCGTTGGGGGAGATGTCTAAAATCCGTTTCAAGTGGGTATTGAATGCCTTACCACCGGCCTGTTCAACAATAAAGGAAAGCGGATTACACTCATACAACAGGCGCAATTTTCCTTTAGGGTATTTTCTCGTACTCGGATAAATAAAAATACCGCCTTGAATCAGGATTCTGTGGATGTCGCTGACCATGCTTCCAATGTACCGCAGGCCGTAGTTCAGGTCGGAACAGTGGTCGATGTAACGGCGCATTTCCAAATCGAATTTTGAATAATAGCCCTGGTTCACGGAATAATTCGAACCATTTTCCGGAATGCGCATGTTTCGGTGACTCAGGCAGAATTCACCGATACTCGGATCGAGCGTGAACCCGTTCACACCCTTACCCGTGGTATAAACAAGGATAGTCGACGTGCCGTACAACACATAACCGGCCGCCACTTGTTTGGTGCCGGGCTGCAAAAAATCTTCTTTGTTTGCCGGGCCATTCGGATCGCTTTTGCGGCGGTAAATTGCGAAAATAGTACCAACCGATACATTCACATCGATGTTGGAAGATCCGTCGAGCGGGTCGAACATCACCACATAGTGGCTGGCTTTTGAACCTACTTTTGGAACCAGAATGATATCATCGTTTTCTTCGGAGGCTACGGCGCAACATTCCCCGGAGTTCTGCAAGCATTCGATGAGTTTTTCATTGGCGTAAACATCCAGTTTTTGTTGCACATCGCCGCTTTGGTTTTCTCCGCTATCGGAAACGCCCAGAATATTAACCAGGCCTGCCTTATTCACCTCCCGATTGATAATTTTTGCGGCAACGCCAATATCTCGCAACAGGCCGGTAAGTTCGCCGGTAGCAAATTCAAAATCCTTCTCGGAGCGAATGATAAACTCGTCGAGCGTCACGATTCTGTTTCCTGGGATTGTAGCGGTTGCTTGAGCAGCAGGCGTGCCGTTGGACGCAGCTTTTTTGGAACTGGTGGTGGCCATGAAATGGTGGTGGTTGGTTAGAACAAATGGTTTGTACGCCTCAAAATTAATACAATCTGCAACTTGAAAGCATTTTAAACGTTGTATCTTTACCTGATTGGATTCGTATAAGACTCCTGACAATGAACACGAAATACAAATGGACGGCTGTTTTACTGGCGTTTTTTGCCGCCTGCCGACCGAGCGGGCCGGAAGAAATACCGCTGCCAACCAAAATATGCGTACAGACCTCCCACCACGGGCAACCCATACCCAACGCCCGGATTTATGTCAAATTTAACGCCGACAGCTTCCCGGGGTACGACAAGCCTCCCGCTTATTTCGATGCCATTTTCGAAACAGGTGATAATGCGCGCGGGTGCCTCGAACCTGTGCCGGAAGGTCAGCATTGGCTGATTGCCTTTGGCTACGACAGCCTGCATTTCCCTCATTTTGTATACGGAAGTTTAAAAGCCGACATTTCCCTGGCATTCAAGCCAGTTTTGGACACGACTTTTTATGTGT
>JAEUUR010000006.1 GCA_016787465.1 Saprospiraceae bacterium
AAACTTGGAAAATGGTGTGGGTGTTGCGTCAAAATAACGAAACGGGCCAAATGGGACAGGACTGGTTGAATCAGCGCAGTTTTTGGTTTTGCGCATGCCGGTCTGCATCCCGTTTTGTCTTTTTTTCGAGGTTTTTTTGCAGGGCTTCAGTGAGGTTGACACCTGTTTGGTTGGCCAGGCATACCAGCACAAAAAGTACATCGGCCATTTCATCAGCCAGGTCGTCGTGAGCAGTAGCGGCCTGTTCCGGAGTTTTGAACGACTGTTCGCCGTATAACCGGGCCATCAGTCGTGCTACTTCACCCACTTCTTCCATGAGAATGGCGGTGTTGGTCAACTCGTGGTAATACCGGATGCCGATGGTGCTGATCCAGTGGTCGACAGTGTCTTGAACTTCTTGTACGGTCATATGTTGTTTGTTTATCAGAGGAGTACGAAGGATAAAAATTTAAAATGTAAAAATTTAAATGTAAAATTTAAAGTGGAGGGGTCTTGGCATGTCAATTACATTTTACATTTAAATTTTTGCATTTTAAATTTAATACCCAGCCGCGCGGGATTGTAATCTAAACGACGATTTATCGCCATCAGGCAGCTGTTTTCAGGAAATGGCGTAATTTTGTTTGGCGCAGCGCAAACCTAAGGCACTTCGTTTACGTATAGGGATTGATCAGTCATTTTTCTTATCATTGTTTCATCACTTGCGGCAGCCATGCAATTTGAGCAGTTGAAGCGGTTATTACGCCGGAAAAAAACGCCGGATATTTTCGAACGCCTGGAACAGGAGGCTTCGAATGAATTGCATTTGCTCGAAGAACTGGGTCCGCAAACGTTTGGTACCGATCATTTGATGGAGTTACACGGTCAGGTATGTGAGCGAATAATGGAACAACAACGCCTTGTTAAAATTGCCATTGCCGTTGGCGCTGCCGGGGCCGGTTGGTTCCTGCTGGGGACAGCCGCTCAGTTAATTGGATATCAATTGCTTGGATTTGTTGCCTTTGGCCTGGCCGCACTTTGCCTGTTGAGCTTTTTAGGCGCTGCCATGTACATATTCCGGAAATACCGCACCAAAGGTCACCTCGACCATACCCGGTTGAGCATTGAAGATGAATTACGAAGTCGCCGCGATCGGCAACGTAAGAAACTGGAAGATTGGTAGCGCCAGGTAGCACCGGCTTCAGCCCAATGTCATTGACTTACGGAAAATTTTGATTAACGATACAAGATTCAATACATGATTACTGGATTACATGAATACTAGATTTACGAAGGAGATGTAAGACTTTTGATTATCAATCTATTACATCATAAGCAATAAAATTTTCCATCAAAAAATCCAAATCAACAATCTAGTATTCTTGTAATCCAGTAATCATGTATTGATTCCAATTCTCCTTAAGTCAATGACATTGGGCTGAAGTCGGTGCTACCAGTTTTAGGACCGGAGCGTAGGTAAGCCAACAATTTCGCGCACTTCTTTCAGGGTTTTTTGGGCCCGTTTGCGAATAGCAGCACTCGATTCCTGAATTTGCTCCTTTACCGCCTTTTTGTCCGCCTGGAGTTCTGCCAGTCGATCGCGAAGTGGATTTACTACGCCTACCACGGCATCGGCAACGGCTTCTTTCAACGGAGCATATTTAAGAGTGCCCGCATTGAAATCGGCCATCAGTGATTTATGGGCATCGCTTGCGCCGCAGGCGCGCAGGAGTTCAAACAGGTTTTGAACACCGGGGCTCATTTCGCCGGCCGGCGTATCGCCGGTATCGGTTACTGCCGATTTGATTTGCTTGCGCACGCGGTCTTCTTCGCCAAAAAGGTTGATGTAATGTTTTTCACCCAGGCTTTTGCTCATTTTGCGGGTCGGATCGGCCGGTGAAAGAATTTTTGGCGTTTCCGTGAACAGCGGTTCCGGGTGTACGAAGTATTCCTTGCCAAACTGGTGGTTGAATCGTTGGGCGATATTGCGCGATAATTCCAGGTGCTGTTCCTGGTCTTTGCCTACAGGTACATAGTCGGCATGATAAATCAGGATATCAGCGGCTTGCAATACCGGATATGCAAAAATTCCCAGACTGACGAA
>JAEUUR010000007.1 GCA_016787465.1 Saprospiraceae bacterium
ATTTAAAGAGGATGAGTTCAAATCCGGGCATTCAGAACAAGAAGCATTCACAGAGCTTTGGGAAGAGATTGAACCCAAAGAAAATAATTACCCTCCTGGTATCAACGTAAAAATACCATTCGCTTTGATGGCCGGGCGGCAGTCGCAGGCAGCTTCGCTTTTCACGCTCAATATGATCTGCGCGACCTACGAAGAAAACAAAGACGCCCTGACCTGGCTCCTCCAGAATAACATCAATATCTGCGGCATTGAACTGGGCAACGAAACCTACCTGAAAGTACACGATTCCATTTTCCCCACGGTGGAAGCCTACATCGCCAAAGCGAAGGATTGGACCGCCAGGCTGCGACAAGATTTCCCCGGTTACCAGATCGGTATCGTGAGCGCGCCTGTGCGCGTAGATGCGAACGGCGCCTGGTTCAAATCGTGGAATGACGCCATTGCCCGCGAGGATTTTTTTGATGCCATCAGTTTGCACCATTACGTCCGTTTCGACGCATGCGGATACGATGAATTCTCGACCGATACATGGAATTGTGTACGCGATTCTATGGTGCGCGAAGCTCAGGAGCGGCTTCCGGCTATCCTCGATGAATGGCGCAACAAAATGCCCGGGAAAAAATTGTGGCTCACCGAGTGGAACGTTTCTGCGCATCGGAAACCCTACCTGAACAGCCAAATGACCAATTTGTACAACAGCGCTTATTTACTGCAGCTGGCGCGTTACTCGGCAAAAAACCAGGGTTTTGTATCGATTGCGCACCATCACAACCTCCTGGCCGCCGGCCCCTTTGCGATCATGGGGCCTGATATTAATAACCAGTCTTATTTCGATAAATGCGAACGAAGAGCCGGTTTTCTGGCATTTGCTTATTTGCGCGACGTTTTTGACGGAAATAGTTCCTGGGTGGACGGCGCTGCCTTGTTTCATTTTAAAAACTGGGATCGAAAACCCATCGCCGAAGCTTTTTTGCACACTGAAACCAATGGCAAAAAATCCTTAATGGTTGTAGTGGTAAATCCGTACGAAACGGTGTTCAACCTTGAATGGAACCAAAATGAACCCCTGGATTTTAAAGTTGGAAACAACCATTATTCCACCAACATGACTGGGTTGCTCTCTGGTTTTAAAGGTGAAACCTTGCAAAGCGGACAAACTGACGAGCAGTTGTTACAACGCGTGAATGAATCCTTTCAAGGAAATGTAGTGGCGCCTCCCTTGAGTGTATTGGTATTGCGCTTGCCCTTGTAGGCCGGCTTTATGCGGCGATGGAGAAGGAAATGCGCACTTGTGTTCCTCCTTCCGGGGCTGTTTCTATGACAACATCAGCGTTGCTTTCTTTGCTCAACAATTCGAGCCGGCGTTTCACCAGGCTCGATCCGTAGGATGTTTTTTTGGGAGCATCTGAGGATTCAGCCAAGCCTGTGCCGTTGTCTTTTACGGTAATGACCAATTGATTTGAGTCCATTTTTTTGAAAGAAAGTTCAATCAAACCATCGCCTGCCTTACCGCGCATGCCGTGGATAACTGCATTTTCAACAAATGGCTGTACCAGCATGGGCGGCAGTTGAATGAGTGCCGTTTCGAGCGCAGGGTCGACGGAAATTTCGTAGTTAAAAGCGCCTTTAAACCGGGTGCATTCCAGGCTGAGGTAATTGTCGAGGTATTCGATTTCCGATTCCAGGCTGATCAGCTTTTGAAAAGACTGATCGAGCACCTGCCGGATGAGTTTGGCAAATCGGGAGAGATAGGAGGCCGCGGCGAGGCGGTCGTTTTTCAAAATAAACTCTTGTACGGAATTGAGGCTGTTAAAAATAAAATGTGGATCCATTTGAGCCCGCAGCGCCTGTTTTTCCAGTTCAATTTGTTGTTCGCGTAGTTCGGATTGTTTACGGAGGGTCGTTAGGCGATAACGGAAAAACAAACTTAAAGGCACAGCTACCGCTAAAAACAGCAAGGTTCGGAACCACCAGGTTTGCCAAAACGGCAACCGAATCTGAAAGTCGAAGCGGGCAGGTTCGCTCCAGTTGCCTTGACCGTCGGCGGCAGCAACCTCAATGCGGTAGTCGCCTGGCGCCATAGAGAACAAGTTTAATTCAGGGGTTTCGGTGATCTGCCAGGGCTGATAGGGCTGAACCCGGTATCGGTAAGATGTTTGTTTGCCGGTAGCGAAATCCAAGTTAACGAACTCCAGGCGCATGTTGTTTTCGTCGAACCTGTAAGATGGCTTATTCAAAAAAACGGATAACGGTTGCCATTGCTGGTTGATTTTAAAACCCGTGAAAACAGGCGTTTTTACCGCAGGTAAAGGGTTTGTTTGTTCCGGATTCAGGATTACAATTCCTTTGGAAGTGCCTATCCATATCTTGTCGTCGATGGGTAAAATGGAGGTGATTTGATTGGCCGGCAAGCCATCGAAGGTGGTATAGCGGCGTATTTGCCAACGACCGCTTTCATCAAGACGGATGGATGCCGCACCGGAAAAGGAGCCTACCCACAGGATATCAGCTGCTTCTGCAATCGTTCCTATTTGGTTTTCGGGCAGTCCGTCTTGTTCAGTCAGCAGTTCGAAGCGCCGGGAAAAAGTGTTCCAAAGCACCAGTCCGGTTTTTGTTGCAAAAACCATCGTTCCATTCGTGCGTTCGTACAGGCTGCTGACGCCGCCTTCCAGGGCTGGATGCAAACGTTGCGGCTCCAGTCGAGCGTCGATCAGTTGAAATACGTTCTTTGAATTGGCCACCCAAACCCTGCCATTCATGTCTTCCAAAATATCCTCATAAGTTTCTTTGAGGTTTGCTTTGGTGGATATGAACAAAAAATCGTGGGTGAGTGCATCGATGCAAACAAACAACTGCCTTGAACATGCCCAAATCCGGTTATGATCAGGACTCAAACGGATACTGCTGGCTGCTCGGCATGGCTTGGGTTCCGCATTGGGAGCAGTAGGTAACATGAGGTTCGTCCAGGTTTTTCCATTGAAATATGCCAGGGCGCGTTTACCTCCCCACAATTCGGATTTTCGAGTCGAAAAAGCCAGCGCATTCACCATACTTCCAGCGGGTTCCTGGGGTGGCAGGGGGCTAAGATGAAACGTGGCGGGGTCAATTTCTATCTGAGTACCGTTCATCATGCCTGCTGTCACCATGCCGTTTTTCCCGCGGCACAGGGCGGAAACATGTTTGTTCCCAAAATTGTCAAAGACCAGAATAGAAGGATCGACGGCATACAACAAACCTTCCTGCAAGGTAGCAATCCAAAGTCCGCCACGGTCGTCGAAATAAAAGCTCCGGCAAGCTGCCCGGCAAACCACCTGGTACCTGCCCGTTTTGAGCGCTTCCATATCCTGGTAGCGGCGCAATTCCTGTTTGGAAGGTAAGGCAATCCACCAGGCGCCGTCGGGTCCCACCTTATAATCGGTTACTTGCTCTCCCAGTCGAGCGGTTGCTGTAATGGTTTGATTTTCAATTTGATAAAAGGCGCCATTTTGATAAACCAGATACCCGCTTTCATCCAATTGGATCATACCTCCCAACATGATATTTGGAAAAGAAGCGGTAAAACCAGCCACTCGGTGGATGGTACCTCCTTCATGACGTTCCATGCCGGCGTCGGCTTCCGGCGTGTTTTCTGTTTCCGGGTCGGGGTAGTTACGGAATTCAGTGATCCATCGGTTCCCAACTTTTACGGCAAGCAGGTCGCGTTTGTGGGCAGGTCTGATCAGGTGGTGATCCGAACCGTCGGGTTTGATTTTCAGGATGCCCAAAGCTCCGAATGCGATGTAGAGATAACCTTCCTCGGGCGCCCACAGGAGCGCGTGGGGCGACAGAAATTTGTAGTTTCGAATGATTGGGTTGCAAGGGCATGCGGCAAGGCTGTCGCCTGCATACAAGTACACATCGCCGGCATTGGTAAGCACCCAAAGTCCGCTGTTCCCATTTGGCTCAATGGCTGCAATGACATCGTCTTTGAGACCGTGTTTTTGGTTGAAATTAAAGAAGCGGTAACCATCGTAACGGCTCAGTCCATTGGTGGTCGCAAGCCAGCCATATCCTTGATTGTCAATCAAAAACTGATGCGTGGTGAGTGACGGCAAGCCGTCTTCCTGTGTGAAATGGCGGAATTGGGGCGTTTGGGCTGAAATGGATTCAACCAACAACCATGCTGTCAATAAAAAAGTAAAGCCTGATTTCATGCTAAAACAGCCAATGCCATATAGTAATTCCGCACCGATCAAAATCCGGATGTATATCAAGATTATCCAAATTTAAACGGAGCGCTGCCGAATTACACTCTACCAGGCGAAAGTACCCGGCTATTCGACAATTTTGGGTAAAAATCCTGAAAATCTCAAAAACGTTGGTGTTTCAGGATGAATTCAAACTTCGTAAAACTGAAAAACTTGAAATCATGCACATCAAAAATTTTTTCTTCCTGCTTGTGTCGTTTTTCCTCGGCATGTATGGTCTGCAAGCTCAGTGTGCGCTTACGACTACTTTCAGCGGAATATTCCCCGCCGATCCAAGTGATTTGCGTGTCGATTATGCAGTGGCCGCTACTCAAAATATGGCGGGTAATTATGCGATACTGGGTTTCCGCCAAAAAACGATTGGCAACAATAATGAGTACCTTCTGACTTTTTCATTGCTCGACACAGAGGGCAACCTGATAGCGCCTCCCAATATTTTAAACCTGACCCAAAGCGGAAACAACCTGGTGATTTCTCAAGATTTTAGCAATGCCAAAATCATTGAAACTTTTGATGACATGGGTGTGCCCAATGGTTATGCCGTTGCTGCCGCTGTGCTGCATCCAACGGGGCTACGAACCTCGGTTTTGGCTAAACTCGATTTGTCGGGCTGCGTAACCTGGGCAAAAACTTTTCAGGAATTGGATATGCTGGATAACCTGCCCATTGGATTGTTTCAGGAGGATGATGGCGACCTACTGTTGTTTGTGCAGACGAAAATTAACACCAATTCGGGCTATACTTCCTTGTTCATCGTAGGGCCAAGCGGTTCTCCATGTACCCATTTTGACTATCAAAATAATTCGCTGAACTTTCCCAGTTTGATCCCAACGGCAGTAACAAAACTCTCAGGTATGCCGAACAATGCACGTTATGCCGTTGCAGGCAAGGTTTTTAGCAACAATACCGGGGTGTTTTACCTGGATGATACGTATGCGGTTGTGTTTAACACTTTTTCCTTTTACGACCTCAATTCGTCGACCGCAGCAGAACCAATCACCTCGCTGACACAGGATGGCGATTACCTGGTCATGTGCGGACAAACTGGCACGGATGCTTTGTTAGCCAAGGTAGAACCATTCTCTTCGAGTGGTTTTGGAAGTTTTATCTGGTCGAAACGGTATTTGCTGACCGGAGTGGCAAGCCCTATCTCTCCGCAGACCCAGCCGCTTTCCTTGAAACGGTTGTCGGGCGGAGATTATTCCATATCAGGATATGTTTTGGCTTTCAATATGCCGGGCGTTTCAAAGGGTTTTCAGTTGCTAACCAACAACAACGGCGCCCCACAATGGCTGCGGCACTACGGCGATGCGCCAACGGTATTCTTCGACGGATTGAGCACCGCTGATGACGGAATGTTATTCGTTGGCGGAAACTATACCGGCAATGTTTTTACCCGCAGCGAACAACTTGCCGTAAAAACGGATGCATTGGGCAAACTGGCGGAATGCAGTTGTTTCACAGAACCAACACACAGCATGGTAAATCTGCAAGCCTGGCAATTGGAAAATGATTTGATGCAACGCCAGCAACCGGCTTGCACGCCGTCAAGTGTTACCAACCTCTGCTCCGGGTTGCCGCCTATTCAGGTTTTTTGCGACCAGTTCAGCCCCTCGGATACATGTGTAGCAAATTTTGCCTACGCAATTGGCGATTGTGGCGAAGTGACCTTTACCGACTTGTCCATGCTTGCAGGCACCGTCTCCTGGTCATGGAGTTTTCCCGGCGGAACCCCTTCCTCATCCACCGATCAAAACCCAATCGTAAGTTACCCTGCGTCCAACAACTACGTTGCTTGCCTGACGGTAGACAATGGGCTGGTGCAATGTACTTTTTGTGGCACTTTCGATTTGATTTACGATGACGAACCGCCTGTTTGCAGTTTGCCTGCACCCATGGTACTGCCCACCGAACCCGGCGTATGCCATAACAACACAAACGTGTTTTTGACCATTCCGCAGGATAACTGCGACAACCATCCCGACTTGAATTGTGTCAGAAGCGATGGGTTGCCAATTCACGATCCATTCCCGAAGGGCATTACCATCATCTACTGTACGGCAACCGATGCATCGGGCAATTCCAGCACGTGCAGCACTTCGGTGACGGTGAACGATGTGGAGCCGCCCATAGCCATTTGCAACGCGCTTGTTACGGTGGCGCTCGGCGCCGATTGTTCCGTCACGCTGACTCCGGCCCTCATCGACGGTGGCTCAACGGATAATTGTCCGATGATGACCATGAGCCTGGATAAAACTTTTTTTACAGGCTGCCAAACGACGCTTGTAACACTCTCTGTGACTGATTGCGGTGGTACCGTTGATCAATGTTCTGCAACTGTGGAGATTAGAGACCTAATTGACCCCGTCATCATGGATTGCCCCGATGACATCACAGTAACAGGCGCCATTGGAGCAAGTGGGGCTTGTTCCGCATTCGTGGGTTTTTCCACACCAACAGCCTCCGACAATTGCGGCATCGCCTCTTTGGAGAATGACTACAACCTGTCGGGCGACGCCAGCGATACTTATTACGCACCAATCACAACCGTAGTTTGGACAGCCATCGACGAATGCAATAACGTGACAACCTGCAGTCACGTCGTAACGGTGGTTTGCGATTCTACTTGTTGCACGGATTATGAGGCGTTTTGTGAAAAATTCGAGGAAGGTTTTTCCATCAACCGTTTTGACTGTGGCATTCAACTCACTCCGAGGGCGCTCGACGAGTGCCATGAGGTGACGGTTGACTGGGGCGACGGACAAACGACCGGGCCGGTTGCCGGGAATAGCGGCGGGATTTCACACAGTTATGTATTGTCCGGTAATTATCAGATTTGTGCAACGGTAAAAGTACCTGACGGGTCCGGGATGGCGTGGTGTTTTGAAAAAGATACTTGTTGGGAGGTTTGCGTGGTTTGTGATACGTGTAGTAATGAATATTACAAAAATGTTTGGGCGAATTTTCCTGCTACTACAGATCAAAATGGAGGAAACAACTCTTATGCTCAAATGTATTGCAATGGTGCAGGTGACGTAATTGTAGTTGGAACTTTTACGGGCACTTTCGATAACACACCGATTGACTTTACCAGTTCTGGTGGCTGGGATTGTTTTGTAGCAAAATACAATAATGCAGGGACTTTAATATCCGATTTTGCATTCAACATTGGAGATGCAGGAAACGAAATAGGGGCTGTTATCGCCCCACATCCTACGGATGGATTTTATGTAGGGGGGATTTCATATAGCCCGTCGTTAACGATACCTTCCCCTGGCGGCGGAACACCGTCGGTTGCTTTAAATAACAGCACCGGTGGGTGGCAAAGCGTTTTTTTGGCACGGTATGATAATAGCAGAAATTTAGTGTGGGCCTTTAACCTGCCGGGGCGCAACAATATGCAAATAAACGATATGGCAGTCGATGCTGATGGCAATGTTTATATAACCGGGCTGGATGATTCAGGTACAAATTTTAACCCTTTAAGTACGCCGTCCGTTTCATTTTCCCAAGACCCAAGAGCCTATCTGGCAAAATATAGGGAAGATGGAGCATTAATTTGGATTCGGATTTTTGAAGCGCCGTATGGCCTGGATATGACGCTGGATCCGGCAGGCAATGTTTATTTAGGGGGCGAAATGAATGGCCCATCTTCTTTAATTGGATATGGCCCCTCCGGCAGTATACCTACTACTGCTTTGATTACGCTGGCGCCGGATGCGCCTTATCTGCTGAAGTTTGATTCAAATGGTGATATACAGTGGAAATTTGCCATCGAAGCCATGGGAATTCTGTGGGGGGTGGATGCTAATTCAAGCAGTGTGTATGTTACAGGTGGGATAGCTACGGGCAATTGTATCAATTTTGACCCTCTTGGTTCGAACCCCGACATGAATTGTGTGGATGTACTTCCCAACCATCAAAATTTTGTGGCGAGGTATAGATTTGTAGACGGACATGGATTAAACCTCGCTTTTTTGGACCAGGATAAAGGTGGCATGGAGGTCGAAACAGGTGTTGGTGGCAAAGTATACGTTGGCGGATTATTTGGCAATAGTTATCTGCAAGTAGATGTTTTTGACCAAGACTTAAACTTCATCAAAGAGATTAGGGCCTCCAGCGTTGACCCTAAAGACGAAGCATGGGCAATTTGCGCCGACCCGTTCGACGATCTGATCGTTGCAGGCATTGTACAAGGTACCAGTTTCGATGCAGATCCTCCACATAATGATGGTATTGAAAATGCCTTAAATGACGGATTGCCGAATTTTTTCATCGGTAAATACACCTGCGTCTGCGCTGAAGACTCCCTGTTTGACGCCTGCTGCGATTCCCTCATGGTCATGGCTGAAAGATTAACGGAAGTCGACTCTTGCTGCTATTCCATCCACCTCAAAAACAACGTAGGTTTCGACATTGCCAAAATCGAAGCCGTGTTGTTGGGCACTGATTGGGTCTTTTCCAACGTGCAGTCGGCCGGCGGTTTTTCGCATACGGCTGGAAGTAATACCATCGAATTGAGCTACCCACCGGTCATTCCGGTCGGGACAACCAACGGCGCCTTGCAATTTTGCCTTACCCCTGTAACGAGCAGTCCGCCGGGCATCCAAACCATTGTTTTTAATTGGTACGAAACCTTGCTTGACAGCACGGAGCAAATCGCATGCAGCGACACGATTTATTCAGATTGTTCGCTGACGAATACGAAGGAAGATCATCAACCGTTCAGGGCTTTTCTTTTCCCAAACCCCACAACGGACGACTTTACATTCAGGCTCGCAACGCCGATTCCCGGAAAAGCAGAGGTTCAAATGGTTGATCTTTGGGGCAGGGTATTGCAACAGAAAGCGTTGGTTTCAGGCAGGGTCGACCATGAATTGTCTGTTGGGGAGCTTTCGCCTGGCGTATATTTCGTAAAACTGCTGAAAGACGGCGCTCCTGTGTGGGCAGAAAAAATCATCAAACAATAGCAATTAAAACCGCATCAAATACTCTGTCAAGTTGGCTTCCGAACCCAGGTTGAGCCGTTTTCTCAGACGATAACGGCTTGATTCGACGCCCCGGAGCGAGATGTTCATCAGGGCAGCAATTTCTTTGCTCGACAGGTTGAGCCGAAGGTAAGCGCATAGTTTGAAATCATTCGGACTGAGGTGAGCGTGTTCTTCGCCAATCCGTTTCAAAAAATTGCTGTGAACCTGATCGAAATGCAACGAAAACTGTTCCCAATCGGCATCGGTGCGGGCATCTTGCTCCAGCATGCGGATGATGTGGTTGATGTCTTTGTCGAGTTTGGAGCCGGAACCTGCTTTCTGGTGGAGCTTTTCCAGTTCATCTCTGATGGCGTTCAGGATTTCACTTTTTTGAACAATGTGAAGGGTGGCCGACGCAAGTTCCTGGTTTTTGTGCCTTACTTCGGCTTCCAGCTTTTCATTTTCCAGGCGGTTAATAGCGGCTTCGGAATGCTTGGTTTGCTGTTGATGTAGTTTCACCAATCCGTGTTTTTCTTTGGCGAAGCGGCGCTGCTGCCGGTAAATGATGCCGGCCATCAAACCTGCAAACAATAAAAAATACACCAGGTAGGCTATTTGATTGGCGTACCAGGGCGGCCTGATGGTAAAATTGAACGTGAGGGTGCGGCTTTCAATGCCGTGCTGGTTGCGCGCTTTTACCTGAAATTTATAATCACCCGGATGTAAATTGTTAAAAACCAATTCTGTTTCCGAAGTCCACGCCGACCAACCCTGATCGGCGCCTTGAAGCATATGACTATATTGTACGAATTCGCCGCCTGGATAATCCGGGGCTGCAAAGGCAAACACCAGTGAGTTTTGCCGTGCAGATAAGGTTACCTGCGGCGGATTTTCATTGCTGCTTATTTGCCCCCCGAACAAGAGGCTGTCGGCGCCTGATTTGAGCCTGACTTCATGCAATACGAGCCTGATCGAAGAGTCTTTCTGGGTAAAATAGGTAGCAGGGTTGAAATGCACAAAACCGTGGTCGGTTGCCACAAATACGTTTTGCTCATCCACCGGTAGTATGAATTGAAAACCGGCGGTCAGTTTATCGGTCAGTTCAGGAATTGGTACCCGGCGCACTTCTTTATCCAAAGCGTTGTTTTTCACTTTGATAAACCCGGTTTCTTTTTCGGTGGCATACCAAATGTTGCCGGATAGGTCCTGATTCAGGTATTTAACATGGGCATTTATCCCGAAAATGCGACCAAAATGGACATCC